>PUMC01000112.1 GCA_003552425.1 Candidatus Acetothermia bacterium
GCCGGCAGCACGCTCCCCACCGCCAGCCATAGAAGCGCACCCACCACACCGGCCAGCACCGGCGTCAGGATCCAACCGAGGCCAATCGAGGCCATCTGCCTGAGGTTCACCGTCTGTACGCCGCGCACGAGACCGATCCCCAGCACAGCCCCTACCACCGCCTGCGACGTCGACACGGGTACTCCCACCTGCGCGAAGATCCGCAGTATCGCAGCCTGTGAAGCCGCAGCGAACAACGCCGGCAGCAACCCCAGATGTACCAACCGCTCCCCCACCGTCTCCATCACACGGCGGGAGTAGGTGATGACACCCAGAGCGATGCTCGCCCCTCCGAGGACAGCAGCCATCGGAACCGAGAGCAGCCCCGCGCCCACGTACACACCGGTCACGTTGGCCACACTGTTGGCGCCCAAGGCATAGGAGCCCAAGATGCCCACCGTTACGATGCTCCAGCGAAGCACGGTGTCATACATAGCCAGACCGCTCAGCCAACGTTCCACCACCGGACTCACGAAGCGGTGAAGGAGATAAGCCAGGATGAGGCTTCCCAACGGGGACGTCACCCATGAGGCACCGATGCGCACCATCACACCCCACTCCACTGGACGGCCCGCAACCAGCGCCACGCCAATGATCGCCCCCACGGCTGCCTGCGTCGCCGAAACGGGGATTCCCCGGATCGTCATCAGCGTCACCGTGAGACCCGCGGCCAACCCCACGCAGAACGCCGTCGCCAGATCGTGCCCGGCCAGGGCGCCGTAGGTCTCCATGCCGCGGGCGCCGCCAAGGTAGGCACCGAGGATGGCAAACGCCCCCGTCAAGATCACCGCTGCCCGGTACGAGACGGCACGCGCACCTACCCCCAGGCCAAACACGTTGGCTGCATCGTTGGTCCCAAGGGACCAACCCATCAAGATCCCCGGTAAGAGCGCCCACATAAGGTTCACCTCGCTGAGCTATGGACGCGTTTATACTCCTATGTAGTGGGGCTTGCAAGCCTGTGTCCACCTTGTGAAGCGAAGTTCGGCGCACGGGGCGCAGACGCGGCCGAACCTGCACGGCGGTTAGCCGGTGCCGTGGACTGTGCGGCTGATGATCTCCTCTTGCAGTACCGCACCAAGATCGCAGAAGTAATCGCTGTAACCCGCCACCCGAACCAGGAGCCCCCGGTGGCCCTCCGGATGGGCTTGCGCCCTGCGGAGCAGCGCTGCGTCGACCACGTTGAACTGGACGTGATGACCGCCCAACGCGAAGTACCCACGCACCAGTGCTGCCAACCGGTTCAGCCCTTCGTCCCCCGCCAACCCCTCGGGGGCGAACTTGATGTTGAGCAGCGTCCCGCCCGTCTTGACGTGGTCCATCTTTCCGGCCGAGCGCAGCACCGCTGTGGGACCGTGTTCGTCCGCGCCCTGGACCGGGGAGATCCCCTCGGAGAGGGGCTGCCCCGCGTGTCGGCCATCCGGCGTGGCCCCCGTCAACGTACCGAAGTAGATATGGCTTGTCGTGGGCAGCATGTTGATCCGGTACGTCCCCCCTCGAGGTGCCGGGCGGCCGTCAACCGCATCGAACAACGCCTCGAACGCCTGACGCATCAGAGCGTCAGCTCGGTCGTCGTCGTTCCCGTAGCGAGGCGTTGTGTGCACCAGCCGCTTGCGGAGCGCTTCAAAACCCCGGAAGTCGCTGCGCATGGCCCCGAGCAGCGTCCCCATGTCCACCGTGCCCCACGTGTACACATGGTGGTACAGCGCCGACAGGCTATCGGTGAGCGTGCCGATGCCCACGCCCTGAATGTAGGTTGTGTTGTAACGAGCGCCGCCTGCGTTGTAGTCGACACCCTCTTCGATGCAGTCGTCGATCAGAAGCGAGAGATAGGGTGCGGGCATCTCCTCGGCGAACAGGGATTGCACCAACGCGTTCCCCCGCAACTTCACCTCGAGCATGTGGCGAAGCTGTGCCTTCCAGGCCTCCATGAACGCCTGGAAGGACGCAAACAGCTCCGGGTCTCCCGTGGGCGGCCCGCACCGCGCGCCGCTACGCGGGTCGACCCCGTTGCCAAGCGTGAGTTCCAGCACCTTCACCAGGTTGAAGTATCCGGACAGGATGTACGCTTCTTTGCCGAACGCCCCCGTCTCCACGCACCCGCTTGTTCCCCCCTCCCGTGCGTCCTCGAGACGTTTGCCCTGCCGCACGAGCTGATCGACCACAAGATCGGCGTTGAACAGGGCCGGATAGCCGAGGCCTCTGCGCACCACGCGACACGCTGCCCGCAGGAGCTCCTGGGGCGTGGATCGGGAGACCTGGAGGTTGCACTGGGGCTGGAGCAGACGGAGCTCATCGGCGATCTCCAAGATCAGCTTCGACACCTCCCCCGAACCGTCCGTCCCGTCCTTACGAAGCCCGCCGAGGTTGATGTTGACGAAATCGTTGTAGGTTCCGCTCTCCGCAGCCGTCACGCCAACCTTGGGCGGGGCCGGCTGGTTGTTGAACTTGATCCAGAGACAGGAAAGGAGTTCCTTCGCCCCCTCGCGCGTCAAACGCCCCGCGGCCAGATCCTGCTCGTAGAAAGCCTCCACGTGTTGGTCGAGGTGTCCGGGGCTGAAGGCGTCCCACCCGTTGAGCTCCGTAATCACGGACAGGTGGTGGAACCAGTAAGCCTGGAGGGCTTCCCAGAAGTCCCGCGGAGCGTGCTCGGGGACACGGCGGCACACCTCCGCAATGCGTAGGAGTTCGACCCGGCGCGTGGGGTCCACCGCTTCCTCCGCCAGGACAAGTGCGGCGTCCGCATGCCGATGAGCGAGCACAATGCAGCTTTCGGCGGCGATGTCCATCGCATGTAGCTGTTCTCGGCATGCGCTCGAACGCGGATCGCGCGCCCCCTCCAAGGCTAGAAGCCGCTCAGCAATCCGGGCTCGCAGGTCGGCAAGCCCTACCCGGAAGGGTTTTCCATCGGCAGCCGTATGACCCGGCGCACGCTGCTCCATGAATTCGGTGAACACGCCCACCCGATACGCCCGCTCCCAAGCCTCGTCCACCGAGCCGAGCATGCGATCACGCAGCGCACGCCCCTTCCAGTAGGGGATCACCTCCTCCTCGTAAGCCCTGATGACCTCGCCCGGGACTTCGTAGCGGGTCTTCTCCCGACTGGCAAGGGCACGCAGATCATCGAGACTGTGGCAGGTGAGCTCAGGGTAGGTCGGACAGACCTTGGGCGCAGGTCCACGCTCCCCGACGATGAGCTCCTCATCGCCGACAAACACCGTCTTGTGCCGACAGATGTGCCGGAACGCCATCGCTCGCAGGACCGGAGGGGCGTGCTTCCCGGCGTGCGCGCGGTAGAACGCCGTGATGAGCAGCGCTCGTTCTGCCGACACACTCGGCTGAACGGCCCGTGACGCTTCCCTGAGCTTGCGCACCCGTTCCCGCATCGTGCTCACCCTCCCACGCGCACCCGCAAACCGACGGCGCGTAGCGCTTCGACCCAGCGCTCCACGGCTTCTGAGTCCGGAGGCGCCGCGTCCTCCATTGCGTACGCACGCCCCAGGCGCTCGTACTTGGCAGCCCCCGCACGATGATAAGGGAGGAGCGACACCGGAGGACGACGCTTCAACCCCTGGAGTAGGTGCATGAAGGCATCCCTGGTCGCGGGGTTGTCGTTGAACCCGGGGATCAGCGGGATCCGAATCCAGTAAGGGGTGGCGGCATCATCGAGTGCGCGAAGGTTGGCCAAGATGGGCGCCAGAGGTGCGCCCACAACGGCTTCGTGGCGCTCCGGATCGACGTGCTTCAGGTCGAACAGCACGAGATCGGCCAAGCCGGCCACACGAAGGACATCCTCGGGCGGAGCGCAGCCACACGTGTCCACAGCCGTGTGGAGTCCCGCCTTCCGGCACCGAGCAAGCACCTCCGCCAAGAACGGCATCTGGAGGAGCGGCTCACCACCGGAGAACGTAACCCCTCCTCCCGACGCCTCGTAGAAGGCCCGGTCACGGCACAGCACATCGACCAATTCCGCAGCGTCCATGGAGGAACCCACCACAGAACGGGCCCCGGTTGGGCAGACCTTCACACAAGAACCGCATACCGTACATCGCGCCGGGGCAACGCTTGTCCAGCCGCGCTCTTCGAGGACCGGTATCCCGATAGGGCAGACCGCCGGGCAGGCGCCGCATCCGATGCAGCGCCCGGGCCGAACCCACAACTCCGGCCCCGCCCCCATGCCTTCCGGATTGTGGCACCACGGACACAGGAGCGCACAGCCCTTCAAGAACACCGTGGTCCGCAACCCCGGCCCATCATGCACAGCACCCCGTTTCACTTCGAACACAACACCGAC
>PUMC01000079.1 GCA_003552425.1 Candidatus Acetothermia bacterium
CGCTACCATAACGAATCATGGACCTGGACAAGTACACAGCATTCATCCTCGATATCGACGGAGTGCTCGTCCTCAACCGCGCTCCCGTACCTGGAGCCGTCGACGGCGTAAAGGAGCTGGCGCGACGGGGTTCGGTCGTGCTCCTCACCAACAACTCCACCGCGGATCGGCGGACCGTGGCCGAGCGCCTTTCCGCTCTGGGCTTCCCCATGACGGAGGCGCACATTGTTACGAGCGCCTACGTAGCCGCCCACTATCTCAGGGAACGCTTCGGCACACAGCGGGTATGGCCTGTAGGGGAAGAGGGGCTGGTGCGAGAGCTTGCCGCAGCGGGCCACCAGCTGGCTGACCCGGAGGACGCTCAGTGGGTGATTGCGGGGATGGACCGCCACTTCACCTACAGGAAACTGGCCCACACCCTGGAGGCGTTCCGCGCCGGGGCACGCTTCCTTGCCACCAACCGCGACGCGACGTTCCCGGTTGAAACCGGCCAGCTTCCCGGCGCCGGGGCGGTGGTGGGCGCGCTCGAGGGGATGGGATTCTCTCCGGAGACCGTGGTAGGTAAGCCCACGCCGGCTGCATTTCTTGCGGCGCTTTCCGTCGCCGGTGCCGGTCCGGAGCAAGCGTTGATGGTGGGAGACCGTCTGGAGACGGACATCGCTGGTGCGGCGGAGGTGGGGATGGACACAGCGCTTGTCCTCACCGGGGTAACGAGCCCCGCGGACGTGGCTCGTCGGGGCATCAGGCCCACATGGATCGCTGCAAGCCTCGGAGACCTGGCTTCGGGGAAGGCAGAGCCCGGATAGAATCCAGAGCGGCGCGCATGTACATACCGATCGACCACTACCTGTGGGACTTCTGGATCCTGCACCATGAGCGTACCTACCATCTCTACTATCTGAAGGCGCCCCGCGACCTTGCGGACCCCGAACTCCGCCACTTCCATGCCAGCGTCGGGCACGCAGTTTCCAGCGACCTCATCGAATGGCATGACCAAGGAACCGTGCTGAGACCGGGGACGGGCGGTGCCTGGGACGACCGAGCGATCTGGACAGGAAGCGCTGTTTGGAGGCACGGGCGTGCGTTCATGCTGTACACAGGGCTATGCCGAGCTGAAGACCGCCTTGTTCAGCGCATTGGCCTCGCATCGTCGGAAGACTTTCACAGCTGGGCGAAACACCACCGTAACCCAGTTATAGAGAGTCGTGAAGCGTTCTACGAACAGAGCACGGTCCTTCGCTTTAGAGAACGGACGTGGAGGGATCCTTTTCTCTTCGAGCACGAAGGTACGTACTACGCGCTCATCACCGCACGCGCGCGACACGGCGTTGAGGACGGCAGGGGCTGCATCGCGCTTGCCCGTGCGGATGACCGCTGGAACTTTGAAGTTCTGCCCCCGGCGTACAGCCCGGGCCTGTTCTCCCAGATGGAGGTCCCCCAACTCGTGCGCGCCCGTGATGCTTACGTTCTTCTGTTCAGCGTGGAACGCGGCGCGCACGCGGGCAACAGCCCTCTTCCGAAGATAGCGGGGACATACTATGCTCGGTCCGACGATCCCCGCGGGGGGTACTCCGTTCCGCGGCTCCTCGTCGGTGACCGGAACCAGAGCCGTTACGGAGCGAAGCTCACAGAGGGACCGGATGGACAATGGTACATGCTCTCCTGGCTCCATAAGGACGGGCGTGGGGCCTTCGTCGGCGGCCTGTCGGACCCAGAGCCCGTGGACCTTAAGCCCGACGGCACAATCGTCCTACCGGGGTCAGGACATGCGTGATCGTACGTTGCCCGTCGATGGAACGGGTTTCTTCCCCAGCAGCTGGCCGGCCGATCGATCAGCCCCGCGCCATCACTTCCCGGCGTCAAAGAGGGGGAACCGTGGCCATGCATGCCCGGGAGAGGGCGAGAGGCGTTGCTCGCGACGATGCGATGGGATAACGCACGACCTGACCCCGGTTGTGCGGCTAGCCGATGCGGGACCCGGTGCGATCTTGGAGGGCTTCCACGAGCGCGCCGGGGCGGGCGGCCTCAAAGACCACGAGGGGAAGGCCGTGGTCGGCGGCGATGGCCACGGCGGCGGCGTCCATCACCTTGAGTCCTCGGTGGAGGTAGTCCTGGTGCGAAAGGTGCGGGATGGGGCGGGCGTCGGCGTTCTTCATGGGATCGGCGTCGTAGACGCCGTCGACTTTGGAACCCTTGACCACGCGCTGGGCTTCCAGGGCCAGGGCACGGATCACGGCCGCTGTGTCCGTGGTCACAAACGGGCTACCGGTTCCACCTGCAAGAAGGAGCACCTTGCCGGCAGCCAGGGCCTCGCGCCCTGCCCACACATCGACCATGTCCGCCACACCGGGGCAGGGAAGCGCCGATTGGACGAGCGTGGGGACCCCTTCACGGGCCAGGGCCTCCCGAAGGCCGACAATGTTGATCAGCGTGGACAGCATGCCGATGGTGTGCCCGGCGTACGCCGGAAGGTGTGGCAGCGCGGTTCCGCGGGCGACGTTCCCCCCTCCGGGCACCACGGCCAGCTCCACGCCAGCACCCCGTGCGGCAGCGATCTCTTGGGCGAAAAAGATGAGGGCCCCTTCATCGAGGGGCCCGCTCTTGCTTCCTAGAACCTCACCGGACAGTTTGAGCACCGCCCGGCGTACCGTGGGCCCACCGATCACTCTTGGCCCACCTCGTAACGCACGAACCGGCGTACGCTAACGCCCTCACCGAGTTTCGATCCCAGTTCACCGAGGAGGTCCTCGATCTTCAGACTGGGGTCCTTGACGAAGGGCTGCTTGATCAGGCAATGCTCCTCGAAGAACTTCTCCAGGCGCCCCTCAACGATCTTCTCCACGATCGCCGGTGGCTTGCCTTCCTTCTCGGCCTGCTTGCGGAGCACCTCGCGCTCCTCGTTGAGCACTTCTTCAGGAACCTCTTCGGGCCTGATCCAACGCGGCTTGGCCGCGGCGATCTGCATGGAGACGTCCTTGATGAACAGCTGGAAATCCTGCGAGTTGGCGGCGAAGTCGGTGTTGCTGTTAACCTCGACGAGTACGCCCACTTTGCCAGAGTGATGGATGTAGGCAGCCACGCGGCCTTCGTTGGCTTCCCGCGTCTGTTGGGCGAGGAACTCCCTGCCCTCCATCCGCAAGATGTGCTTGGCCTTGTCGTAGTCGCCTTCAGCCTTCTTGAGGGCTTCCTTGCAGTCCATGATTCCCACACCGGTCTCGCCCCGGAGTTTCTTGACCAGGTCTAGTGTGATGTCCATCAGCCCTCCTTTTTCTCTTCGGCTTCTTCTTCGGTCGGTTCCTCCATCTCGACGGGCGCGCCTTCCTCGGCCCCCGTCTTCACGGGCTCTTCCGGGACCTCGATCTCCGACGAGGGGACTTCCATCACGATGGGCTCATCGGCAGCCGCAGTCTCCTCGGTGTCCGATTCGGCCTCCAGAGCGACCGCTTCCTCGGTCGGCTCAGGTGCCTCGTCCCCAGTCGCCTCCCCGGCTTCCGCCGGCTGCTCAGCTGTCCGCTCCGGACTCACGCTCTGCAGTCCCTCGCGCCCTTCGATGACAGCGTCGGCAATACGCGCCGTGATCAGACGCGTAGCCTTGATCGCATCGTCGTTTCCGGGCACGGGGAAGTCGATGACATCGGGGTCACAGTTGGTGTCGCAGATGGCCACCACAGGGATGTCCAGCAGGTTCGCCTCGTGCACCGCGTTGATCTCCACCGTGGGGTCAACGACGTAGACGACCCCGGGAAGCTTGTTCATGTCCCTCAGGCCATCGAGGTTGCGCTTCAGCTGACGGAAGCTCTTCTGGAGCTTCACCCTCTCCTTGAGCAGCAACCGCTCGAACTTACCTTCCTCGAAGTTCCGCTCCAAGGTCAGCATGTGCAAAACCCGACGGCGGATGGTATCGAAGTTGGTGAGCGTACCCCCCAACCAGCGGCGGTTGACGAAGTGCCCCCCGCAGCGCTTGGCCTCTTCCTCGATGGTCCCCTGCACTTGCTTCTTGGTGCCGACGAACAGCACGTCCTTCCCCTGGCTGGCCTGATCGCGCACGAAGTTGTATGCGCGTTCGAAGTTTGTCAGGGTCTGCCCTAAGTCGATAATGTGGATACCCTTGCGCTCGGTGTAGATGAACCGCGCCATCTTGGGGTTCCACTTCCGGGTGCGGTGGCCGAAATGCACGCCGCACTCCAGGAGTTCTTTCATGTTCAGGAGCGCCACAAATCCTCCTCCTCTCGCAGATCGCGTGTCCCGTATCGCCGGGGAAGTATAGCCTCCGAATTGCACCACCACAACGCACCTCAACCCGCCTTGGCCCC
>PUMC01000005.1 GCA_003552425.1 Candidatus Acetothermia bacterium
ACCTGCAGACCCCCTCGTACAGGCGGAGGTCCAGCGTATGCGTGACCAGGGGCACGATCCCTTCCGCCTGTTGTTCTTGCCACGCGCTGTCCTGCGGCTTCGCCAGGGAGCGGGACGCCTCGTTCGGTCCGTGGCCGACCGCGGACTCATCGTCCTCGCCGATTCCCGGACAGCCGTGGAGGGGTACGGTAGAACGTTCCTCCAAGCGCTTCCCGTTACGCCCGAGATCGCCTCCAATACCGATGAGCTCCTCACTGCCCTGAGAGACACCCTCAGAGATCACACCGATGCGCCCCGCGTTACCGATGAATGCGCCCCGGGCAACACCCAAGCGCAACGCAGGAATGCCAGTTGACCACTAAAGGCAAGACCTGTATACTGTGTCCGCGCCCTGATCGGCGATCCTTACCCATGAAAGTCTCGGCCGTGGTTCCTGCGTTTAACGAAGCTGGCCGCATCGGTGCAGTACTCCGAACATTGCGTGCCGCCCCATCCGTGTCTGAAGTCATCGTGGTGGATGACGGCTCGGCTGACGGAACAGCACGCGAGGCGGAGGCGTACGGCGTCACCGTGGTTCGGCTGGAGGAAAACCGCGGCAAAGCCGCGGCGCTTGACGCAGGTGTGGGGAAGGCAGCGGAGGATGTGCTGCTGTTCCTGGATGCCGACCTCACAGGCCTTCAGGTGGAGCACGTTGAAGCACTCCTAAGGGCGTATGCTGAGGGGGACGGCGCCATCGTCATCGGAGTGTTCCGGGACGGGCGGAAGGGGACGGACTTCTCCCAGCTCATGGTGCCTTTCCTCTCCGGACAGCGGGTTCTGTCGCGCAAAGTCTGGGACAGAGCACGGAGGACCGTGGGAGACATGGACTTCGGCATCGAAGTGGCGCTGACCAAGCTGGCCCTGAAGGAGGGCTGGCGTCAGGTAAAGGTGAACATGGACGGCGTCAGCCATGTACGCAAAGAGGAGAAGCGTGGGCTGTACGCTGGCTTGCTGGACCGTCTCTCCATGTACTGGGACATTCTGCGTTCGTTGATGCGCAAGCTGTAGACCGGCAGACCGGGGGGATCGACTCATGCTCATTGCGATTGGCTGTGACCATGCGGGTGTTGCCCTCAAGAAGGCACTCTCGGAGAGTGTGCTGGCCGAATACCCGCTGATGGATCTGGGGACGGACGAAACAACCCCTGCGGACTACCCACGGGTGGCGTTCGCCGTCGCCAAGAAGGTCGCTGCCGGAGAGGCGCAGATGGGTATTCTGATCTGCGGGACGGGGATCGGCATGGCCATGGCTGCCTCCCGGGTGCGGGGAATCCGCGCCGCCACGTGCGCAGAGGCGTACATGGCGCGGATGGCACGCGCCCACAACAACGCGAACGTCCTCTGTCTGGGCGCGCGTGTGGTGGGCACTGGACTGGCGGAGGATATCGTACACGCGTTCTTGCACACGCAGTTCGCTCGCGGACGACACGCCGACAGATTGGCGCTGATGGATGAACAGGAAAACTGATGGTCTGGGCCTGGGTCGCGCTCGTGCTCTCCGCCGGGGTCATCCTATGGTCGGGGCGACGGCTCGTTCGGGCCGCCGAGGCAATCGCCCAGGCAACGGGCCTATCCCGCGGATGGATCGGGTTTATCCTGGTGGGGCTTGTCACATCCCTTCCGGAACTGGTGGTCACCATGACCGGCGGGGGGATCGAAGCTCCGGGCATCGCGGTGGGAAACTCCCTGGGATCCAACGCGTTCAACGTCGGGATCCTGGGCGTGGCTGGGTTGGTGATCGGCGGGGGACTGTTCGCAGAACTCTCACGCTCCCATGCAATCTCCGCTGGGATGGGCATCTTGATGTCGTCTGTGGTGCTGGGGACGATCGCCCTCGGAGGCGGGCCATCGCTCGGCTCCCTTTCCGTGGCTTCTCTGCTCCTTGTAGCCCTGTTCCTCACCGCCGCTTGGCTGCAATACAGCGCAGAGTCAAGCACACCGTCCGAGCACCGTTCGGTACTGGGGCGCGCTCCCTGGGCGGCAGCGGGTTCTGCGGTGCTGGTGATCGTGGCCGGGGTGGTGCTCACCTATGCGGCTCGGGAACTGTCGATTGCCACGGGGATCGGTCAGTCGCTCATGGGTTCAACGTTGGTGGCGATGGGAACTTCGCTTCCGGAGGTAGCCTCTTCGTGGGAGGCTGTGCGCTTGCGTTCCTTCGACATGTTGGCCGGAAACATCTTTGGGTCGAACGTATTCAACGTGTTCACGGTTTTTTTCACCGATCTAACCTACGGCCGACCGGTTTTGGGGGGGCTGGGAGACGATGCCTGGTCGCTCATTCTGGTGGGGAGTTGGGGCATTGTCGCAGCCTCGGTGGCACTCGTTGCACTGGGGATGCGGGCCAAGGCGCGGGTGGGACGCGTGGACGTGGCCTCCGGGTTGATCGTCGCGGCATACCTGCTTGGGCTGGGCATTGTGGTATCCCGAGGTCTGAACATCTGAGGTGGTAACTATGGAGATGAGCGTTGTCCGCAATATGGGCGTCGATGAACTGCAGGAACTGGCCAAAGAGCGGAAGATGGACGGGGCGGGAAACCTGGCACACGCAGAACTGCAACTGGAAGTCATGCGTACCCTGGCCGAGCGGGATGAGCTCTCCACGGAGGGTGTCCTGGACATCATGCAGGACGGCTATGGATTTCTGCGTGACAAGACCTGCCTTCCATCGCGATTTGACGTGTATGTTTCGCCGTCACAGATCAAGCGCTTCACGCTGAAGAGCGGCGATATCTTGCAGGGTCTTGTTCGCCCACCGAAGAAAGATGAGCGCTACTTCGCCTTGCTACGCGTGGAGAAGGTCAACACACAGGACCCAGAGTCCGTTCGCCGCCGCGTGGACTTCCAGCAGTTGACCCCCCTTCATCCCAACGAGCAGTACATGCTTGAGTACGACCCTGAGGAGATGTCCACCCGCATGATCGACCTGTTCGCTCCCATCGGGAAAGGCCAACGGGGCCTGATCGTGTCGCCGCCAAAAGCTGGGAAGACCACCTTGCTCAAACACATCGCCCAAGGCATCGAGACGAACTACCCCGACGTTCGGTTGTTGATCCTGCTCGTCGACGAGCGTCCTGAGGAAGTGACCGATTTCCGACGGTCGGTGCAGCACGCCGAGGTCGTCGCAGCAACGTTCGACATGGAACCCATTCACCATACACGTGTTGCTGAACTGGTAACCGCCGAGGGGAAACGACTCGTGGAGTGCGGTCATGACGTTGTGATCCTCATGGACTCGCTGACGAGATTGGGAAGAGCCTATAACCTCTCCATCGCCCCCTCGGGCAAGCTTCTGTCCGGCGGCATCGACCCCACCGCGCTGTACAAGCCCAAGGAGTTCTTCGGAGCAGCACGCAACATCGAAGAGGGAGGATCCCTTACGATCGTGGCCACTGCCCTTGTAGACACCGGTTCCCGTCTTGACCAGGTGGTGTTCGAGGAGTTCAAGGGAACCGGAAACATGGAACTCGTACTCAATCGAGATCTCGCCAACAAGCGAATGTTTCCCGCGATCGACCTCCAGCAATCGGGCACGAGAAAAGAGGAACTCCTGCTCGCCCCAAATGTCCTTCGCCGCGTGTGGATTCTCCGTAAGCTGTTGGCTGAGATGCAGGAGCCCGGTGTAGCCCTGGAGTTCATCCGTGAGAAGATGGACCAGACGAGGACGAACAAGCAGTTCTTGGAGCTGATGAACAGTGAGTAAAGACGGACTGTGGGCAGGCCTCCTGGGGCTGCTCCTGTTACCTTTGCTGCTGGTACCGTTCCTCCCCGCTCCACAGAAAGGCGGCCCGCTCACGCTCCCGCCCGGAGAACCATCCCTGCCCTACCGCAACTACACGGTGCGCTCAGGGGACAGCTTCTCCTCCATTGCTGACCGTTACGGCATACCGCTCCCATACCTCCTGGCCAGCAATTCCACAACGAGGCCCGCGACCCTCCGTTCAGGTCAGGAGATCATCCTCCCCAACGGCGGCGTGGTTCACACGGTACGCCCAGGGCAGTCACTCTCCGACCTGGCGCTTGCGTACAGCGTAGATGTGACCGCATTGCGGTGGGACGGGGCCGGGGGCCCACCCCAAGCCGGAGACCATGTGTTTGTGCCCAGGCCCTCAACCGTGCCCCGTTCAACGGCCCTCAACCTGGGCGCCGAGCACGGCGC
>PUMC01000124.1 GCA_003552425.1 Candidatus Acetothermia bacterium
CGGCAGGTACGGAGACAGTACCTCGGACACGGCAAGCGGACCGGCGCCCGGTCCGCCCCCGCCGTGGGGCGTGGAGAACGTCTTGTGCAGGTTGAAGTGGAAGATGTCCGCGCCCATGTCCCCTGGGCGCGCCCGCCCTACAAACGCATTCAGGTTCGCTCCATCGAAATAGGTGAGCCCGCCCGCCTCGTGCACCAGGCGGCTCACCTCCACGATCTCGTCCTCGAAGATCCCCAATGTGTTGGGCACCGTGAGCATGATCCCGGCGACGTCGTCGTCCAGGGTGTTCTTCAAGGCTTCCAGGTCCACGGTGCCCTTTGACGTCGATCCCAGGGAGACGACCTTGAAGCCGGCCATGGCCGCTGACGCAGGATTGGTGCCGTGTGCGGAGTCAGGGAGGAGCACCTTGTTGCGCTGGGGGAGTTCCCCACGCTCCTCGAAGTACCGCTTGAGAAGAAGCATGCCTGTGAGTTCACCGTGCGCACCTGCCGCGGGCTGGAGGGTGAGCCCCGGCATCCCGGCGATCCCTTTGAGCGCCTTGCTGAGCTCCCACAGCATGGCCAGGGCTCCCTGGACACCCTCTTCGGGCAGGGCTGGATGAAGCCCGGCGAAACCGGGCAGACGTGCAACGTCTTCGTTGAGCTTCGGGTTGTACTTCATCGTGCAGCTGCCTAAGGGGTAGAAGCCCGTGTCGACGCCGAAGTTGAGCCGGGACAGCGCCGTGTAGTGCCGTACGAGTTCGGGTTGGGACACATGGGGAAGACGTGGGGCCCGCCGTCGGCGTGCTGCAGCGGGGATTAGCGATAGGAGCAACTCAGCCGACTGCTCCGGACGCGGCGTGGTGACAGCTCGGCGCCCAGGGGCGCCTGCATCGTAGATCGTGCCCACGGTCAACCTCCTCCTTCCAGTGCGGCGACGAAGCGGTCCAATTCGTCATCGGTACGACGTTCGGTGACCGCGATCCCGATGGTGTCCCTCAGCCCGGACGGTTCAAAGATCTCCGGGGGGAGCACGGCAAAACCGGCGTCACGGAGGCGTTCCTCGGTGACCTCCCCGTCCGGGCAGCGCAGGGCGAACTCGTGGAAAAACGGCCCGCTCACGGCGCGCTCGTAGCCGGACACAGCGGTCAACCGCTCGGCAAGCGCATGGGCGCGCTCAAAGCAGCACATGGCCACGTCGCGCAAGCCCTCGGCCCCCAGCGCTGCCAGGTAGACCGTAGCTGCGAGGGCACACAATGCCGAGTTCGTGCAGATGTTCGAGGTAGCGCGCTCTCGACGGATGTGCTGCTCACGTGTCTGGAGGGCCATCACGTAACCGGGGTTGCCATCGGCGTCCACGGTACGGCCCGAGACGCGCCCTGGCATCCGCCGCAGGTGCTCGGTGCGGGTGGCGAACAACCCAAGCAGCGGGCCACCGAATCCCATGGGGATGCCCAGCGGTTGGCCTTCGCCAACCACGATATCCGCGCCGAACGAGCCAGGCGGCTCGAGCACGGCCAGCGTCAGCGGGTTGACGCTGACGATCAGGAAAGCCTTGCCCAAACGCTCCTTAAGCCCGGTGAGATCCTCGATACAGCCAAAGAAGTTGGGCTGGGCTGCCACAAGGGCGCACGCATCGTCAGGGATATTGGCCGGTGCCAACAGGCCGTCGTCGCCGAAGGGGATCTCCTCGACGTGGAGCCCGGCGCCCCAGCAGTAGGTGTCGACCACGGACCGGGTCCAAGGGTTGAGCGATCGGGGAACGAGCACAGTGCGGCGTTTCGTCGCCCGGTGGGCGCACAGAATGGCCTCGGCCAGCGCTGTTGCGCCGTCGTACATCGAAGCGTTGGCCACGTCCATCCCCGTAAGCTCGCAGATCATCGTCTGGAACTCGAACATCCACGTCAGCGTTCCCTGGGAGACCTCCGCCTGGTAGGGCGTGTACGCTGTGAAGAGTTCCCCCCGTGCAAGCACGTGCCCCACCACGGAGGGTACGAAGTGATCGTAGAGACCACCGCCCAGGAAGGGCACCAGGTTGGCTGCGGAGGAACGCCCTTCGAGCTCCCGGAAATAGCGCTGTACCCAGGCCTCGTCGCGAGGAGGAAGATCGAGCCCCGCCTGCGCACGGCGGATGTCGGCGGGGATGTCCGCGAACAGCGCCTCGACGTCCTCCACGCCCACGGCCTCCAGCATTGCGCGGATGTCCTCAGGGGTGTGCGGGACGTACGGACCCATCAGCCCTCCCTGGTCAGCTCTTCGTAGGCGGCGGCGTCCAGAAGCGCGTCGAGTTCGGCCGGGTCGTCGGCGCGAAGCGCCATCACCCACCCGTCCTCGTACGGGGACTTGTTCACGAGGTCCGGGGTCGCCTCCAGGGTTTCGTTGACCTCGATGATCTCGCCGGACACGGGGGCTGTCACCTCGCCGACGGCCTTCACCGACTCCACGGTGGCCACCTGCTCCCCCCGTCCCACGTTGAGGCCGACCTCGGGAAGCTCGACGAACACAACGTCTCCCAGCTGCTTCTGGGCGTGGTCGGTGATCCCGACGCGGATGCTGTCGCCGTCGCGCAACACCCACTCATGGTCGTTGGTGTACTTACGGTCCTTTGGTACCATGGGTGCCTCCTTTTCGCGTTCCATTGTGCCCCAAACGATACGCTGCTGGTAGTCCCGCCTAGAAGGGGACTTCCTCGGGCTGGCGTGCTGGGGAACTGAAGCTGGCGTAACTCTTGTGGAAGCGCAGGATGAACTTCCCCAGGGGCCCGTTGCGGTGCTTGGCCACGATGATCTCCGTATCCGCAACCGTGACGTTCTGTGACGGGTCCTCGTAATAATCGGGTCGGTAGATAAACACAACCATATCCGCATCCTGCTCGATGGCGCCCGATTCACGGAGGTCCGAAAGCTGGGGGCGCTTCGTCTCTCGCCGTTCCACAGCGCGGTTGAGCTGCGAACACGCCACCACCGGCACGTCGAGCTCGCGGGCCAATCCCTTCAGCGACCGGGAGATGTACGAGATCTCCTGCTCGCGAAGGTCGGTGCGCACACCCCCTTCGATGAGCTGGAGGTAGTCCACGATGATGAGGTCCAGCCTGTGTTCAGAGTGCATCCTGCGGGCCTTGGAGCGGATGGTGAGCACCGGTGCAGCCGGCGCATCGTCGACGAGCATCACCGCTTCGTGAATGTGGGCCGCGGCCTCGGCGATCTGCCCCCACTTGGCCGGCGGTAGGTAGCCGGCCCGAAGCTTGTGAAGGTCCACCCGGGCTTCCGCGCACAGGACGCGCTCAAGGATCTGCTCTTTGGGCATCTCCATGGAGAAGAAGCCCACATGCTTCCGTTGGCGGATGGCGGCGTGCCGGGCAACGTCCAAGGCGAGCGACGTCTTCCCAGTGCCGGGCCGGCCCGCGACCACAACCAAGTTGGAGGGGTGTAGCCCGGATGTCAAGGCGTCGAACTCCGAATAGCCCGTGGATACCGAACGCGCCGGCCTCCGGTCCGGGTCCTTGTGAAGCTCCTCCAGCCGGTCCAGGTGCTCCTGCAGGAAGTCGCGTAGCCCCCAGTAGTCTTGCCCCGTACCCCGCTTGGACAGCTTGTAGATGACCTCCTCGGCGCGATCGAGCGCTTCATCGAGGTCCATCTGTTCCTGGAAACCCAGTTCGGTGATGCGTCCGCCGCCGTCGATCAGGCCGCGCCGCACGGCCTTCACCTCCACGATGTCCACGTAATGATCCAGCGCAGCCACCGTGGTCACCCGGGACAGAAGCTCCGTGAGATAGGAGCGGCCACCGACCTCGTCGAGCTTCCCTTGCTCCTCAAGGTAGTTGGCAACAGCCAGGGTGTCGGGTGCATCGGCCTTCTCGTAGAGATGGAGGATGGCCTTGTACACTTGTCGATGCGCCACGAAGTAGAAGTGATCAGGGCGTAGCCGTGGAGCGATGCGGGGCAGAGCTTCCTGCGGCTCGAGCATCGCCGAGCCAAGGACAACCTGCTCGGCTTCCTTGTTCCTAGGTATTGGTCGGATTCCCTCGTCCCAGGTTTGCGCCATGGCCTGACCATGTTAACGCTGCTTGTGGCGGGGGCCAAGGCGGGTTGAGGTGCGTTGTGGTGGTGCAATTCGGAGGCTATACTTCCCCGGCGATACGGGACACGCGATCTGCGAGAGGAGGAGGATTTGTGGCGCTCCTGAACATGAAAGA
>PUMC01000006.1 GCA_003552425.1 Candidatus Acetothermia bacterium
AGCATGTCTCCGTCCTGTACCGCCGGACGCGACAGGAGATGCCGGCGCGGGTGGAGGAGGTCCACCATGCCGAGGAGGAGGGGGTGGACATGCAGTTCCTCGTCAACCCAGTTTTGCTCCACGGTGACGACGGTGTGCTTTCCGAGGTGGAATGCCTGCGCATGGAGTTGGGACCGCCGGACGACTCGGGCCGCCGCCGTCCGGTGCCTATCGAGGGCTCTGAGTTCCTGCTGGGTGTGGATACGCTCATCGTGGCGGTGGGCAACCAGGCGCACCCGCTTGTGCCCCGTACGACCTCGGGTCTCAAGGTGACCCGTTGGGGTACGTTGGAGGCGGACGATGATGGCGTGACGAGCCGTGAGGACGTGTTTGCCGGTGGGGACATCGTGACGGGTGCGGCAACGGTCATCTCCGCGATGGGGGCGGGCAAGAAGGCGGCGGCGGCGATTCACCGATATCTGACCGGTGGGTAGAGCGTAGACCATGGCCACCCGCCTGACACTGGACACGCTTCCTCTGGGAGACCGCCGCCTGCGGCGCTTCGTGGAGCTTCCGTGGAAGCTCCATCGGGGTGATCCGTGTTGGATTCCCCCCCTCAAGGGCGAGCTGCTTGGCAGCCGTCTCCTGAGCATCAGGGGGCTGTTGACGGCTGCACATCCTTACCATCGGGAGGCCGAGGTGGTGCATTTCCTGGCGCGCAGGGGGCGGTCGATCCTGGGTAGGGTTAGCGCAGCTGTGAACCACCGCTACGATGCCCATTACGGAAGCGGAACGGGATTCTTCGGGTTCTTCGAGTCCATCAACGATGGGTGTGTTGCCGCCGCGTTGTTGGACGCTGCTGGATCGTGGTTGCTGCGCCGTGACTGTACGGTGATGCTCGGATCCGGCGGGTACTCGACGGCCACGCATGAACCCCATCAAGGGATCCTCGTCGACGGGTTTGACGCTCCGCCAACGGTGGAACTCACCCATAACCCCCCCTACTACGGCAGACTGCTTGAGGACTACGGCTTGCGTAAGGCCAAAGACTACCACGCGTACATGATCCCCGTGGAGCAGGTCCCCGGGGACCGGACGGCCCGTGTCGCTCAACGGGCACGGAGAAAGCGGGCTATCGAGACGCGGCCCATCTCGATGTCGAGGCTGGGCGAAGAGGTGGGGCATATTGTCGAGGTGTACAACGAAGCGTGGAAGGACAACTGGGGCTTTCTGCCCCTTGCTGACGCGGAAGCCGACGCCATGGCCGCATCACTGCGTTTGATCGCCGATCCTAACCTCCTGCACTTCGCCTATGTTGAAGGGAAACTGGCGGCCGTGCTGGGGGCTCTCCCAGATCCGTATGTGGCCATGCGTCCTGGGGGGGTGAGCCTATGGAATACGGATCTCATCCGTGGTCTGCGGCTGATGTCGATGCGGCGGCGGATCCGCAAAGTGAGGCTGATGTTCTTCGGTATCCGACCGGGATTTCGTCGGATGGGGATCGATGCTGTGCTCTACAGCGAGCTGTACACACAACTGCTGGCGAACGGGTATCGGCAGTGTGAAGCGTCGATGCTCCTTGAGGACAATGCGCTCGTCCTGCTGGCGTCGCGGCTGATGGGAGGGGAACGCTACAAGACCTGGCGGATCTTCCGCGGGTCCCTGGCCTGACCCGGGGCGGTTCGGCCTCACGGAACCATGGACGCACGCTTTCCCCCGGACCCCCCGAGGAACGCGGCGTCCGAGGAGGGGAGTCATGCGAGAACGCGTTTGGCAGAGGATTGACGAGATTGCGGAGGAGCTTTGGGAACTGGCTCTGCGGATTCACGAGCATCCGGAACTGGCGTTTGAGGAAGTGCAGGCAGCGGGGTGGATCGCTGAGATTCTGGAGAAGGGCGGCCTGCAGGTAGAGCGCGAGGCTGGCGGACTGGCTACAGCGGTGCGCGGCGTGCATCCCAGCGCGACCCCAGGGCCTCGCGTGGCGGTGCTTGCCGAGTACGATGCGCTTCCCGGCTTGGGGCACGCCTGTGGGCACAATCTGATCGCCGCCAGCGCGGTCGGGGCTGCGCTGGGGTTGGCGCCGTTCAAGAAGGAGCTTCCGGGAACGCTGGTGTTCCTGGGAACCCCCGCCGAGGAGGGTGGCGGGGGAAAGATTCGCTTGATCGAGGCGGGTTTGTTCAAGGACGTCGACGCGGCGTTCATGGTCCATCCGGCCTCCTCCACCCTGGTGGATCGTGGTTCGCTGGCCATCACGGAGCTCGAACTCATCTTCCATGGTCAGGCAGCACACGCTTCCTCCCAGCCGGAGTTGGGGGTCAACGCCCTCGATGCGGTGATCCAGACGTTCGTCGGGCTTAACGCGCTGCGTCAGCACATCCTCGATGGTGCCCGAATACACGGGATCATCACGGATGGTGGAGAGAAGCCGAACATCGTCCCCGAGCGTGCTGCGGCGCGCTTCTACGTGCGTGCGGCGGACAACGATTACCGGGACGAGCTCGTGGAGAAGCTGCGACGTTGCGCGGAGGGGGCCGCCATGGCCACAGGAGCGACACTCTCTTTCGAACCGGTGGGACATGCCTACAAGGCCATCCGTCCCAACCCATCGCTTGCCCAGGCGTTCCGCAAGCAGTTGGAAGATCTGGGTGTGCCGGTGGACGAACCCACGGGGGGGTTGGGTTCTACGGACATGGGCGACGTATCCTGGGAGGTGCCGGCGATTCACCCGTACGTGTCCATCACCGACGCCACGATCCCCGGGCACTCGCGGGCGTTCGCCGAAGCATCACGCAGTCCCCGTGCCCGTGAGGGAATGCTGGCCGCTGCCAAGGCCATGGCTGGGCTGGCGCTCGAGCTGTGGACGGATGAGGCTCTCATGAACCGAGTGCGGCAAGAGGCTCCCTAAGGGGCCTTCGTTTCCTGTGCTCAAGGAACCGGGTCGTGGCCGCCTGGGTGCCACGGCCCGCACTTGAGGAGGCGCTTCGTGGCCAGCCACCCCCCACGCAGGGCCCCATGCTTGACCATCGCTTGCCGGGTGTACTCCGAACAGCTGGGGTAGAAACGGCACCGGTTGGGTAGCAGCGGTGAGAGCCACCGCTGGTAGCCCCTTATCAGCCACACGAACAAGCTACGCATACCCGCAGTGTACCCAACAATGGGTGCTTGACACGGGGGTGCTGTCTCCCTATAATTAGCAATGAAGGTAGCTCAATGCTAAAAGGGAGGTGGAGCACATGACGATGTTTCCAGTTGTAAGGCGCGATCCGTTTCGGCTGACGAACGACTTGACGCGGCTGGTGGACGACATGTTCAGGAGCTTCGGCAATCTGGACGTCGATGTCGCCTCGTCGTTTGGTCGTTCCGATATCTACCTGAAGGACAACCAGCTTGTCGTGGAGACGGAGCTCCCTGGTGCCCGCAAAGAGGATGTTCAGGTGCGGGTCGAGGGAGAGCGGCTGATCATCACGGGGGACATCCGGCGTTGTGAGGATGTGCGCCAGGAGGACTACCTCCGGATGGGGCGCAAGTGTGGTTCCTTCCGTCGGACGTTCCCGCTACCCGAGGAGGTTGCCGACCCGCAGCAGGTCAAGGCCAAGTTCCAGGACGGTATCCTGCGTGTGGAGGTGCCCCTGAAGAAGTCGCCCTTGGAGGGCGACGGGGTAGACGTCAAGGTCGAGTAGGCTTCGGATACGACGCAGACATAAGCATGAGGCGGGCGGGCGAGCCCCGCCCGCTTCACCCTTGAGGGACAACCACCGCGGCTGCGGCATCAAGAGCGGTAGCCAACCGTCTCCTCTGGATCGGACTCCACACCGAGGCCAAGCGCGATCCGGTTCACGAAGTGCCCCCACGTCGGCCTCGGTCATCTCCGAAGGACGTGTGAAGAGCTTCGTGCGCCGGAGTTCACGTAGCTTCTGTGGCAGCGATGCGTTCGCCACGTGCGTCGCGCACCACGATGTCGAGAACTGCGACGAGGCACGAGAACTGGTGATTGGATGCTGACCTGTGTCCTTTACGCCGCACCGGCGATGGGTCAGCGTCTCAGCCTAGTGGCGACCGGACCAACGCTCGGCCACGACGCCGGGATACGAAGCGCTGGACGATGTGTGGTC
>PUMC01000092.1 GCA_003552425.1 Candidatus Acetothermia bacterium
ACGACCGTCTGTGGGACTTCGAGGAGGATCTTCCGTTCTGGGTCCATCAAGCGGAGAAACATGGCGGTCCGGTCCTCGAGCTCGCCTGCGGCACGGCACGGGTGGCCCTGGCGCTTGCCAGGGAGGGCTTTCAAGTGACGGGGGTGGACCTCTCCGACTCCATGCTCGCCGAGGCACGCCGCAAGTGCGCGGCGCAGCAGCTGTTCGTGGAGTTCGTGCAGGCAGACATCCGGTCGTTCGACCTCGGAAGGCAGTTCCCGCTCGTCATCCTCCCGGCGAACGTGCTGTGTCACCTGCTGGGTCTCGAGGATCTCGAGGCCTTCCTCAACTGTGCGCATGAACACCTCGAGGAGGACGGCGCGTTGGTCATCGATGTGTTCACGCCGCGCCTGGACATCCTGCTCCGCAACCCGGATGCGCGGTACCCCCACACGGAGTACCCGGACCCGGACGGCAAGGGCATTGTGCGGGTGGGCGAGAGCAACCGCTACGACAGCGGTTCGCAGATCAACCACATCACGCTCTACTACGGGCTACCGGACCGGCAGGACGAGCTGGTGGAAGACCTCGCGATGCGCATGTACTTCCCTCAGGAGATCGACGCCTTGCTCGGCTACAACGGCTTCGAGATCGCGGCGAAGTACGGGGATTACGACCATACACCGTTCGGCACCTGCACAGACCGTCAGCTCATCGTATGCCGCAAGCGGGGGCATGGTTGATCCCCGAGCGGTGGGCCGTGCGGAGTACGGGTTGGCCACTTCCCCGAGCCGCTGTCATGGCGAGCGGCGCGATGCCGACCTTCCGCGCAACACGATGCCGCCCTGGCGGTAGACCGGAGCCAAGTCCATGAGCACACGCGATGATCAGGCCCGTACTTTCGACGCATGGGCTGCGCACTACGACGCTTCGGTTCAGGAGGAGAGAGGTTTTCCTTCCATCGGGTACAGCAGTGTCCTTGACGCGGTCGTGCAGCTCTGCGCGCCACGACCGGGGTGGGTGATCGTCGATATGGGCACTGGAACGGGCGAACTGGCCAAACGACTTGTCGGTTACGGGTGTGAGGTTTGGGGCGTCGATTTCTCCACGAACATGCTCGCTGAGGCTCGGAGGAAGGTACCACGCGCACGGATGGTCAACGCTAATCTCAACAGCGGCTGGCCGACAGAGCTTCCGGACGAAGTCGACCGTATCGTCTCCTCGTACGCCCTCCATCACTTTCCCCTGAAGAGGAAGGTCGCCCTGCTCCGCCACTGGGCCGCTCAGCTGGCGGTAGGCGGTTCGATCGTTGTTGGGGACATTGCGTTCGCCACCGCGGCCGACCGCGCGACAGCCCACCACCGCTGGCGGGACCTGTGGGACGACGACGAGTTCTACTGGGCAGCCGACGAGACACTACCCAGCCTGGGGCACGTCGGCCTGGACGGGACATACAGGCAGATCTCCTCATGCGCAGGCCTGTTCGAGGTCAGGCGCGCAGTGCAGCGCTGCGCAAGTTAGGGACCTGAGCCTTGACGGGCAGCGTGTTGAAACCTGTTACAATGGGCACGGGTTTCAAGGAGGGACAGTGGCAAAACGACATGTCGTCGAATCCGGCAGCTTGGGCGGTATGATGTGGTTCGGTGGATGGCTGTTCAGCATCGCGTTCGCCGAACTCCTATGGTGGCAGGCCATCCTCGGGATCGTCGTCTGGCCATACTACCTTGGTGTCCTCGCCCGGGGAGGCTAAGGGTTCAGTGCCCCACGCAGCGCTTCATGAAGCCGCGGTGCTGTCCTCCCCGGATGCCCCTTGGGATTGAAGAAGCGCTCCGTAGCGCTGCTCCAGCTTCTCCATATGCTTTGCCACGCGCTGGTGCCGCTGCTCCAGCACCTCCGGGATTTCGCCACCGTGCTCTGTTAGGTACATGTAGATCGCCTCGTTCAGTGCGTCTGCGGCAAGCGCAGAGCAGTGCATCTTTACGGGCGGTAACCCGCCAAGACCTTCAGCCACGTCCTGGTTGGTGATGCGTATGGCTTCCTGCAGCGTCTTGCCCCGGGCCATCTCCGAGACCATGGACGAGGTTGCCACGGCGGCAGCACAGCCATAGGTTTCCCAGGAGATGTCGCTGATGATCTCCCTACCCTCATCATCCTGGTCGACCTTGATATACACCCACATCACGTCACCACACACAAGCTGGCCGACCTTGCCCACCGCAGAGTAATCCTCGAGCTTTCCCATGTTGCGAGGATTCCGAAAATGGTCCATTACTTGATCAGTGTACATGTTCATCACCTACTTTGAATGGGGAATACGCACGGAGTGACGCCACGGCACGTGGCAGACGATCCAGAAACGCTTCGATCTCGTCCCCCGTTGTCCCCCGGCCTGTGCTGACGCGCAGGCTGCCATGCACCATGGAGGGGGGGACCTTGATCGCCGTGAGCACGTGGCTCGGCTCAAGATCCGGGGACGAACAAGCCGAACCTGTGGACACGGCGATTCCGAATTCGTCGAGTCTCAGGACAAGCGATTCTCCCTCGACGGCCTCAAAGCTGAAGTTGGCGATGTGGGGAAGGCTGTCCGTCGGATGTCCGTTGAGCCGTGATCCGGGGATGCTGCGCACACCCTCGATGAGACGTTTGCGGAGCACCTCGAGCCGCGGCGTGGTGTGTGCGCGCTCGTCAAACACAAGCGCCGTCGCCTTGCCCAGCCCGACGATCCCGGGGACGTTCTCGGTACCGCTACGGCGCCCTCCCTCGTGGCCTCCTCCGTGCAGCAGGGGGGCCAAGCGCACACCCTTTCGAACGAACAGGAACCCGACACCTTTGGGACCATGGATCTTGTGTGCCGACGCGGCGAGGAGATCGACGTCATCCATGGGAAGCGCGACCCTGCCGTAGGCCTGGACGGCATCGGTGTGGAACAGGATACCGCGGCTCCGACACAGGGCAGCGATCTTGGTGATCGGTTGCACCGTGCCGATCTCGTTGTTGCCCGCCATCACAGAGACGAGCAACGTATCGTCGCGAAGGGCAGCCTCCACATCCTCCGGAGCGACCCGCCCATGTTCATCCGGGCCCACAAAGGTCACGGGGTAGCCTTGTGCCTCGAGCCAACGGGCAGCGTGCAGGACAGCGTGGTGCTCTACGGTCGTGGTAACGATGTGCCGTCGTGCACCCGATGCGTAAGCAGCCCCGATAAGCGCGAGGTTGTTCGCCTCAGTCGCGCCCGACGTGAACACGATCTCCCCCGGGTTCACCCCGAGACGATCGGCGATCGTCGCCCTGCTCTCATCGACCGCCTTGCGGGATCGTCGCCCTAGTGCATACAGACTCGATGCATTGCCGTACCATTCACGCTCGTAGGGGGCCATCTCCTGGAGCACTTCCTGTGCTACCGGCGTCGTTGCGCTGTGGTCCAAGTAGATCGTATGGTCCATGTCGGATCACCGCTTAAATGGTAGTATGGTTGTCCACTATATGCAAGCGCGCTTCTGCTCAGCCGTACAGCCCCCACAACCCTGCACCAGGGGAGGCCTGGGGGCCACCGACACCTCGCTTGGACAGCCGTCGCCCGATCCACGCACGATGGCACGATATCCGTGCCGAGAATCCCGCTCAAGGAGGTACCGTGGGGCGATACTCCCATGCCTGCACCATTCCCCGTTCCGGCGGCACGCAGCGGCCGTCCGATGTCCACTGCAAGAACTGTACGGATGGGCCCGGGGAACCTGCTGCTCCGCGGGGTCGCACAGGAGAGCGTTGCCGCATGGCTTGCCGGAGCACTCGACGTTCAGGGTTGCGGCCCTGGCTCCTCGACCACCTGTTGCTCGTAGAGCTCCCGGCGGGCTTCCTCGTGCTCGAAGAGGCGGAAGGTGTCCCGCCATTGTTTGAGCGCATCGAGATCAAGGTGGACGACCTGGTAGCCCGGGCGGTCGTCCATCATCGAGATCACGTTGCCGCGGAAGTCGACAGCCATGGAGCGGCCGAAGAACCGTTCCCTCTGATGCATCCCTGTGATGTTCGTCAGGACGAAGTAGGCCTGGTTCTCCAGGGCGCGACAGCGGCCCAGGATCTCCCAGTCCACATCGTAGGGGTAGTTCCAGCTGGTGGGCACACAGAAGACCTCGGCTCCCTGCTCCCGCAGCCCTCCAAACAGACTGGGGAAGCGAAGGTCCCGGCAGACAGCGATCCCCAGTTTGGTGAACCCTAGGTCAACAACCTTCGCTTCCGCCCCGGGGCGGTAGATCGCCGTCTCACCCCAGTCGGCAAACAGGTGCATCTTGCGGTAGCCGGCCACGACCTCCCCATGGGGATCCATGAGGTAGGCCGTATCATAGATTCTGCCTCCTCGGACCTCTGGAACCGTCCCCCCGACAACGTAGGCGCGACAATCGCGGGCCCATCGCGCGAGGCATTCCATGGACTGACGCATCACCCAGCGTGCGGTCTTCGGCCCCAGGCGCCGCCGCACCCCGAGGGAGAAGTACTCCGGCAGCGCCACAAGGTCGAAGCGCCCGTAGTTGGCCCGTGCACGGGTGATATGATGGTCAACCTGCTCAAGGTTGGCGGATACATCACGTCCGGGCGCCGTCTGGAGGTACAGCACAAATACCTGTCCGTCCTCCATCGGCGGCATCACCCGCACCACCACCGCTCGAACACGGCTGCCATGGCGCGGCGATGGTACCAAAGACCGTGGGAAGAACCAAGCGCAACAGGCCCTCGCATCGGTGACTGACGTCCCATTGCGCAAGGAGACGGGCTGTGCCGCTCGTCAGTCCTGCCGTTCGCCGAAGGCAACAGACCGCAACGCGCGCTTCCTGGGCAGAGCCGCGGACGCCCACAAAACCGCTCTCCGGGCACCTGCAACGGCGATGACAGAGCCGAAGGCGATCGTCCCCAGCTTCCCGCCTGCCCCTCCCAGATAGGGCGAGCTGTACATGAACACGAGAGCGCACAGAACACCGGCCACAGCCACGTAGAGCTCGTTGGGCACACGCTGACGACTGGACATCCCCGCAAAGGAGGCGCAGATAACCATAACGCCGAGCGTGGTCCCGATCCCAGGGTGAAGGACGGGCAGGATCAGCCCTCCCGCAAGCCCCACCAGGCCGGAGCTTATGACCGCACTGTGCTTCAGCCGAACATTGAGCACGTAGGTCAACACCGCACCCAGCACCGAATAGCCAACCAGGTACATGCCCAGATCCCAGCTCGGCACGGGAGCACTCCCGAAGGCCCTGCTGGTACACAATCCAGCACCAAGGCAACCGATGTAGGCGATGGTTCCGAGCTTCCCGCCAAAACCGTTGAACACTGGTTTGGCAAGCAGAAAGACCGTTCCCGCCAACGCTGACGCCAGCAGCATGTGTCCGTACCCATGGAGCAGGCTGTTGCAGGCCATCCCCGCGAACGCTCCGCAGTAGATGGGAACGTCGAGGCGCGGAAGGATGAGCGTGGCTGTGATCCCCACCAATGCCGCCGCCACGACCGGCCCCAGGCCAAGATCGACGCTCAGCGCGAACGTGAGGAGCGCCCCGCCCATCACCCCTAGGAAGATCCCCACATCTGGGGAGCCCCAACGCACCCCTTTGGCATCCTCGGGGAAGCGCACCAAGAACTCGTTCCCCTTCTCGAATACCAAGAAGAGCAGCGTCAGCGCACCGACCAGCGTGAGGACGTGTAGGCCGTGGGCACCGGTTGTCTGAAGAAGGCTCAGCGCGAAGAGCGTCACCGTCATCCCGGCAAGCAGGATCGCACCGAGGAGCGCTACACGCACGGGCAACGCTCCATCCGCCACGCGCAGCTTCCCATCGTTTTCCGGACCTTCCCGCTCACGCACTCCATCCGCTTCTTGCCGCCGCTTTCTGCCACCCCAAACCGATCAACCGCCTCATGGCCCACAGCACTCCCGCGCAGGACACGGCAGAATAGCACAGTGACAGTTGCCGAGCAAGCGCGCCCGACGGCCTTCTCTAACCCTTGCCGGCCACTTAGGCGTACATCGGCTCCTTGAGCTTGAGCGCTTTCCGTTTCGCTTCGATATGCGCGATCATCAAGTGCGCAGCCTTAATGGGATCCTCCTCAAAGGCGAACTTCCCGCCGACCTCGTCCTCCAACCCTTCCGTGAGGAGCTGGGTCAACCCTGCGGCCCCCGTCACGGGGAACGGCGTGTTGAGCACGGTGTACACGCCGGAGGCCACGAAGTAGAAGCCAATCGCCACAGCCTTCTCGCTCATCCACTCAGGAGCCGCCCCGGCAACGGGAAGGTCAGCGATGTCCTCTCCCAGGCCTCCTTCAGCCACCATGTTGCTGAGCACCATCAAGATCCGGCTGTTGTCAACGCACGAACCCAGGTGCAACACCGGAGGAATGCCCACCGTCTCACAGATTTCTTGCAATCCCTTGCCGGCGTACGCAAACGCGCTCTCAGGCTTGAGAAGCCCTGCCTTGGCATCGGCGATCGCCGAGCACCCCGTGGTCACCACCAGCACGTCGTTCTTGATGAGCTCCTTGGCCATCTCCACATGTGCCCAGTCGTGGGTGATGCCCGGATGGTTACAGCCCACGACGCCCGCGGCGCCGCGAAGACGGCCGTCGATGATGGCGTCGTTGAGCGGTCGGTAGGTGGCGCGATACGTACCCCCGAGGAAGCTGAACACGGACTCAGCCGTGAAGCCACCCACCAGGTCCATCTTCTCCTTGGGGATGAACGGGGTACCCTCGCGCGCTTCGAAGTTCTGCACCGCCCGCCGCACGATCTCCTTGCCTACTTCCATGGCCCGTTCCTCGGAGAACTCGACGTGCTCCACTCCAGGAATCTTGGCCTTCGGGGAAGTCGTGATGAGCTTCGTGTGGTAATGGCGCGTTAGGTCGGCAAGAGACGGCATGATGCACTGAACGTCCACCATCATCACATCGACAACGCCGGTCATCAGAGCCAACTCTTGCTGCAGGAAGTTCCCCGCGATGGGGACCCCGTGGCGCATCAGAATCTCGTTGGCCGTACAACAGATCCCCGCAACGTTGACCCCCTTGGCTCCCTTCTTCTTGGCGAGCGTTTGAAGTTCAGGGTCATGGGCTGCCGCCACCACCACCTCGGAGAGCGTGGGTTCGTGGCCGTGAACCACGATGTTGACCATCTCTTGGTCCAACACTCCGAGGTTCACCTGAGCCCGCACCGGCGTAGGCGTTCCAAACAGGATGTCCTGAAGGTCGGTGGCGATCATCGATCCACCCCATCCATCGGCCAGGGCGCAACGCATACCCTGGCGGATGATGTTCCGATGATCGGTGTCCACTCCCATCGTGGTACGGTGCATGACCTCGACGATCTCTCGGTCGATCCCCCGCGGGATGATGCCCAGCTTCTGCCACAGCGCGACACGTCGCTGGGGCGCACGCTCGGTCAACGCCAACGCCCCCTCCTGCTGGCCGAACTCATCCAAAGCGCGTTCGGCCACCGCACGCGCGACCTGCGCATCGTCAGCACCGTCCACCGCGATTCCGTAATCGGAGGCCACCTGTCGAAGCTTCACCCGGTCCATGACCTTGTAGTCACCGCCGCCCTTCGCTGCCAGCAACAGTGCATGGGCCACATCCCGCCCGTGGTCGGAGTGAGCAGCGGCACCGGCGGCGATCATCCGGGCCAGGTTACGCGCGGCGATGGTTTCGGCATCGGCACCGCACACACCCGTGGGCGATTTCTTGTCGATGATCCGACAGGGCCCCATGTGACAGACACGGCAGCAGAGACCCTGTGAACCGAACTTGCATTGCGGATCCTGTTGTTCGAACCTGTCCCACGCAGTCTGCCGGTCCTCCTCACGAGCCCTGTTCAGCATGTCCAGCGATGCTCTGTCCGCACTTCGCTCCATGTTCGCCTCCTTCATGACGACCCTCGCTTCATCCGGAACGCACGCAGGTACGCGTTGGAGTAGATTTCCTTGTTCAGTATGAGCTCTGCGGTGGCCACAGCATCAAGCAGTGCGTCGTCCATCACGTCACAGATCGCGGCGTCCAGCCCGTGCGCCATGGCCATGACCACAAAGGTGCTCGTTATGAGTTGCTTTTCGGACGTGCCCGAACGAATGTTGGACAGCCCCACGGAGATATGGGGCGGCGGATCGGAGAGCATCGTGTACTGCGTGATGGCCTCCAGCACGTTGGGCCCCTGTTCCTGCATGTAGCGCACCGGCATGAGAATCGGGTCAAGGAAGATCTGCTCAGGAGTCAGTCCCGCGTCCGTCGCCACGGCAAAGATCTGGGCAGCGTTCTCCACCCTCCGGTCCACATCCTGCGGGCTCCCGCGTTGGTCCATGGCCACCCCGATCAGGCTCGCGCCGTGCTCAGCCGCCAACGGGACCACCTGCTCAAGCTTGCCCGGATCGGCTGTTGTCGAGTTGATGAGGAAGGGTCTGCCGTCTCCCGCTTCCAGGCCTGCCTTGAGCACAGCCACACGGGTGCTGTCCACACAGATAGGTGTGGAAACGGCTTCTTGAACCACCTCCACCAGCCATTGCATGTCGGACGGCTCCTTGGACACCGCGCCGATGTTCAGGTCGAGGTAATCCGCACCCTGCGACGCTTGGCGTCGGGCCCATTCCTGCACCGGACCCTTCTCCTTGTCCTTCAACGCCGCCGCAATGTCCTTGAACCCGGCGTTGATCCGCTCGGCAATGAGGATCACGACGTACCTCCCTTCCCCATAAGCCGTGCGATTGCCGCCTGGGTGGCACGGACCGCCTCCGGATGGCGCATGATGAGGATGTCCGCTCCCGCCACCAGGTAGGTGTACGCTGTGGCCGCCTCCCACATCGCACCACGAGCCTCCACGGCGCCCCATCCGGGTAGTTCTTCCTCCGATCCTCGTGCCTCTTTGGCCTTCCACACCTGCGTGCCCAGATCACAGAGGATCGGCATGGCCATCGCCTTATCACCCTGAAGCGCCGCGATGCGCGAACGCTCCATGATGGAGTAGACGTACTCGATGCCGTAGCCAAGGGCGCCAGTGCTGGGGTACATGACGAGGTTCTCCATCGGATAGCCCGCGTCCAAAGCCAGGATGTTCACCTGCTTGGCGATGTTGATGTCCACGGGCGACTCAGCAACGATCTTATGACCATAGGCTGTTCCCAAGGCAGTAAGCGTCTTGTAGTTGTCCTCAGTGATCGCTCCCAGCAGACAGTTCTCGCCGGCGAGCACCTCGGCCACGGCCGGGAAGACATCGTTGTCCTTATCGACAGTCCCACAACCCCAAACGATGAGCGGAACCCCCACCGCCTCCAACACAGCGCGCACAACCTCGACCGCCTCTTGGGGGCTCTTGTCGGCACCGCCCGGATCGCATCCTTGCAATCGCAGGGCAATGAGCTGCGCACCGTGTTCGTCGACGCACGCGCGTGCCCACGCGGCTGGGTCATCCATCACCGAGGAGAACGGCGCCTTGACCACATCGGGCCACCCTTCCGGCGGCACATCCCAGACTTCCATCGCCACCACGGGCGGGTGGGGCAACGCGCCCTCGAAGTGGTAGAAGGGAAGCGCCGTCGCTCCTCCCACCGTGACCACCGAAGAACGTGTGCCCCCCTGTTCCGTCCCGGCACCGATCGTCACGGTGTTGATCTGCCCGCTCCAAGCTCGTTTCGCTTCGGGGATCGTCATGCCCTATCAGCCTCCCTGCGTTCCCTCGTTCAAGAGCGACTGCAGCAGGCCCTCGACCGCCCTTCGGGCTGGGGATGCTGCATCGAGTGCGCTCAACGGCCGCCCCTCTACGGAGAGTTGTGCAATGCCCTCGTCAAAAGGTATCGAGCCCGCCAGGGGAATGCCCAGCTCCTCTACGGACTGAGCGAGCCCATCAGGAATCGTTCCCGCGACCCCGTTGAGCACCAACCACTCCCCCTTGACACGGAGCTTGAGGTCGCGGGCCAAGCTCAAAATCCGTCCCGCCGACCGGAGCGCCACCGGATTGGGCTGGGCCACAACAACCAGCGCGTCCACATCCTGCGTAGTTCGGCGTGACAGGTGTTCGAGTCCGGCTTCGTTGTCCAACACAACATAGGCATAGCTACCCCGGAGCACGTTGATGTACTTCCGCAGGATGTGGTTCACCATGCAATAGCACTTCGGACCTTCGCCACGGCCCATCACGAGGAGATCGAACCCCGCGGCCTCCACAAGACATTCATGCAGACCCTGCTCAAGGTAGCGTTCCTTGGAGGCACCCGGCGCAAGATCGGCCACGCGGGCCAGCGTATCCTCTCGGAGTTCGCCGATGCTGGTCGTCTGTTCCGTACCGAGGAACTCCGCCAGCGTTGCGTTGGGATCAGCGTCCACAGCCAACACGGGCCCGTGGTCCAGGTTCCGCAACGCCTGCACGAGCAATGCCGAGAGCGTAGATTTGCCCGTTCCTCCTTTGCCAGCCACGGCGATCGTGAAGGGCATCTCAGACCATCGCTCCTCTGAGCCTCGGCGTGACGTTGGGAAAGCGCGACACCTCCGTGTGCGGTATGAACTTGGCAGACATGAACTCCTCGAAATAGCCGGCATAGCTGATGAGGTCGAGGTACGTCACCCCTCGAGCCACCTTCTGTGCCTGGGCCATGGCCTCGGTGGACAGCAACGCAAGCTTGGCCCCCATGATGGCCGTGTTCCCCACGAACCGAATCCGTTCCAGTTCGATGTCGGGAAGCAGCCCCAGGGTGATGGCCTTCTTCCGATCCAGGTAGTTCCCAAACCCTCCCGCGACAAGAAGCCGATCGACATCCGGGAAATCGAGCCCTAAGGATGACAGCAGGATGTCCGCCCCTGCGTACACAGCCGCCTTTGCACACAGGAGATTCTCGATATCGGCTTGGGAGATGACGAGATCCGCGTCCCCGGCTGCACGCTCATGGGGCACAACCACGAACTCCCACAGGCCGTTGCGTTCTCTCACCTTGGGTGACGCATCCGGCTTCAGCTGACCCGAGCGGTCGATCACGCCCGCCTGCACGAGCTCCGCAACAAGGTCGATCAACCCTGAACCACAGATGCCTCTCGGTCTCGTCCCTCCGATGACCTGGACAGCCAAGTGCCCCTGCTGGGTGAACGCCGCGCGCTCGATCGCCCCGTGAGCGGCACGCATGCCGCATTGCACACCGCTTCCCTCGAAGGCTGGCCCTGCAGAGGTCGAGCAGGCGATCATCCATTCGCGATTGCCCAGAACGATCTCCCCGTTTGTTCCGATGTCCACAAGCATTGTGAGCTCATCGCCTTGGTGGAGACCCGTTGCCAGCACGCCCGCCGTGATGTCGCCACCCACCCATCCGCCGATGCTCGGGAGAGCGTACAGGAGTCCACGGGGATTGATCTTGATGCCCACCTCGGCAGCCCGCACCGGAGAGGGACGGGTCGAAACGGGAACATACGGATCCTTGCGTAACCTCGATGGATCCAACCCCAACACGAAATGCTGCATGGCTGTGTTCCCAGCGCACATCACAGCGGTCACATCCTTGAGGTCCACGGCATTCCTCGTGGCAACGACCGAGATGAGGCGGTTGATGTCATCGATGGCGGCCTCGTGCAGCTCCTTCAACCCACCACGCTCGGCATGGATGATCCGCCGGGTGACCTCTTCTCCGAAACGAGCCTGCCCGTTGTAGCACGCCTCGGCGTCAAGCGTTCGGGAGGTGGCCAGATCCACGAGATGGACGACGACTGTCGATGTCCCCACGTCGACAGCCACCCCAAGATTGCGGTGATGCTCACCCGCTTCGATCTGGACCAGCTCGCGGACCGCTCCACGGGTTGCCAGGGTTGCTGTAACGTCCCAATCGGCACCGCGAAGCATGTCCGGCAACCCCCTCAGTACCTTGAGGCCCATCTGGATGGGCGAGCCTTCCGTCCGGCGGCTGACCTCCCGCAGTAGGCGTTCCTGGTCAGCCAGGTTGTCCTCCAGTGACGGCGGTGGAGGCTTCACGGACACCTTGCTGACCAAGGGCTCATGGCGGAACGATGCCCCCTCGCCGTCCGCAGGAAGGAGGGCCCGGAACCTCTGGGCATCCTCATCGAGGAGAATCTGCCCTCCCTCCGCGCGCGCCTCCGGGGGTATCAGCACTTCGGTGTCACCCTTGACCCGCGTCTGGCAGGCAAGCGCATAGCCGCATCGGATCTCGTCCCGGGTAAGGAGTGTCGTCGGGGAGGCATCCACCTCTCCCTGTTGGATGATCACCCGACAACCGCCGCAGATGCCGTCGCCCCCGCACACAGAGGCGATGGAGATCCCCGCCTCGTAAGCGAGCTCAAGGATCGTACTGCCAGGGCTGGCCTCCACGACCTCGCCCCCGGGCAGGAACCTGACCCTGATCTTGTCCATGGAGCTCAGTCCGACCTCCATTCGTTCCGCAGAAAATGGGGACCCCGCGCGGCGTCTTCGGGGCCGATCACAACCTCCCATCCCGACTCATCCTGGATCTCCATACGCAACATCGCCGCAAGTCCAGGGATGACGAGCTTGTTGTGGCTGACCTTCTCCATCGCGCCCTGTTCCTTGACGGTGGCGATGACCCGCTCCGCGGTCAGCTTGTCGTCCGCATAAGCGTTGAGAACCCCCAGGCCTTCGGTATCGATGACCGACACGTAGGCGGCCACACGGCTGTTCTCCACTTCGCCAGCCACGGTGAAGTAGGTCAGCGCGAAGTTCGTCGTCACAAGCACGGGGGAGTCGGGGCCAACGTCGCCGATCTCGTAGAGCTTAGCTTCGATCGCGTTGGGTCTCTGGGGATCGGTGTACACATTCTGTCGTGCGGTGAGCACGGCAAGCACGGCTTCGGGAGCCGTGTTCTCCATCACCACAATGCCGGCGTACTTACACACGTAGGCGATCGCCTCCGCCGCCTCCTCCAGAGGACCGCCTCCAGAGGTGAACGCCAGCGTCGGGTAGCCAAGAGGTCGGAAATCCTTCTGGAGTGCAAGACGCCGCACCTTCACAAGCCGCGTCAGCCGCTCCGCAAACCCGTCGCCGCGCACATCGAGAACAAGGTCCTGCAGCCCCTTGTCCTTGAGCTTCCCCGTCAACGCAGCAAGCTCCTCCAAGCTTTCGCCCGCCACTGCCAGAGGTACCTCATGGGCCCGGGCGCATTCGCCAAGGGCCTCCCAATTTTCGCCGTTCGCAGCCCACACAAGGGGGCGCTGCCCGGCTTGGGGTAGTGCCGCCTCAAGGTGTTCAACCTCGGAACACATGAGCAACAACGGAAGACCCGCCTGTTCCCTGACCGTCTTCACAACGTGGGCGAAGCGATCGCCATCACCACGGTCGGACTGCACCGCCAGCAGGTTCAGGTGCAACACTTCTCCCACGCGTTCGAAGCGCAGGGCGTTGATCGCCTCGATACGGTCGGCCAACGCCTCATCGGATAGCGCATCACTGATCCGAACAGCAATACCCGAGGGGTTGTGGAACTTCTCCTCATGGCGGAACAGGACCGTCTCCCCACCAATGGTGAACGCGGTGTCTCCCTCGCCGATCTGGACGGTGCGCATGGGCGGGGTCTGTGCCTCCCCGAGTGCGGCCTGGGACTCCTCCGAGACATGAGGGCACTGCTCCAACGCCACTTTCTTCGCAGCCACCTGCATGGCAAACGCCATACAGGTGGGGAAATCACAGTCCCCGCAGTTCGTCTTCGGAAGGAGCTTGTAGACTTCGATGCCGGTCAGCTTCTTCGCCATGCATTCCCCCTTCGCCTACACAAGGGCATCCATCGCCAGGGCCGGGTGATCCTTCTTCTGGAGGAACGCCAGCAGTTCATCGGAGGTGACGGCATCGTCCTCAGTGGCAATCCCTTCAAGAAGCTCCATCACCCCCAGCTCCTCCAACCTCGCCTCCAGCCGGTCCTGGATCTCCTCTTTGAGGATCTTCGGCATCCACACCACCCTGGGCAGTCCTCCTTCGGCAGAGATGAACTTCTCACTGGTGATGTACAGCTTCCCGATTCCGAGGAAACCAGGCATCTGAAGTCCACCACCGATCTGCCCGGCCATGGTGGAGAATCCCATACCGATCGGTGTGTCCCCTTGATACTCCCGACTGACGAGCATCACCCCGTTGGCCTCGGGGAGGACTGCGGCGATGACCTCGAAGCATCCGCAGCTTGTCTGCGGGTCGTTCATGATGGAGTACATGCTGACCCGTTCAAGGTTCCCGTTGGAGGCCCGCACCACATAGTCGTTCACACCGGCAAAGATCCCGTTCACCTCATCGAGAACATCGCCCTTCTTGATCGGCTGGTTGGGTCCGTGAGCATCCATCTCGTAGCTCGCTCCACAGTCAAGCCACGTATACGCTCCGCACAGGCCCAAGCGCTGAGGAGTCACAATACAAACGTGGTCTGGGGCATAGGACTGACAGAGCACGCACGAGTAGAACGTATCGACATCCTCATCCTTCATACCCATGATCCGCTCGTCGCGCTGGCGGTAGATCGCCCGCGCTTGCTCCAGAAGCTCCGCGACCTTGTCGCCGTCGGTGTAGATCTTCACCTGAACCTTGTCCACGATCGCAGCGAACTCGTCATGGAACTTGGCCACCAACACCTCGCCGTAGTGCTTGAGGCGAAAGCCCTTGTCGAAGGCTTCCTTGCTGATCCGTACCCACGGAATGTCGCGCTGCCCCATGTGGAAAACGCCGAACGTACAGGATGCAAAATGGTGGATCCGACGCTCGAGCACCGACTCGAAGTCCTCCTTGAAGTCCCGACCCGCCACCTCCACCACAACACCCATGGGGAGCGCCGAGCCCACCTCTACCTCGTCGATGTCAGGGCCGATGACCTCCACCTTGCCGTTCTCCACCTCGTCCATGGGCCGTCCGCGAAGGAGCTCGACGGCATCCGTGTACTTCCCGCCGAACTGCACCTGCATCTGCTCCTTGCGCACCCGCTCGCCCTCGAAACCCGCGCCATAAGGAACAGGGATGGGAATATCGGAGATCTTGATCTTCAAACCGCGCACTTCGACAGCCTTCGCCACGATCTCCTCGCGCGGCACGCCGGACACCACGTGCTCATACGAGCAGATGCCCCGTGGAAGAATCTGCGGGATGCGCGCGTCGGCGATCACGGGAAACCCGAAGTTGATGGCTCCGGCTGCGGTAGCGTACTTCTCGTCGGTGAGCAATTGGCCACCGTTCTCCCCAGGGTCGTAGTCCGCACCAAGGGCCAGAACAAAGGCGAACACCCGCTCCTTGTTGTACATGAGGATCTTCCGCGCGGCGTCCATATCGCCAGGCTTGACCCCGCCAAAGGTCATCGCCGCGCGAGCGGCGAAGTTGAGTGCGTACACCGCGGCGGACGTCTGCTTTCCGTAGGGAACCAGGAACGTATCCCAGTTCATGTCGACACCCTCTTCGGCAAGCTGCTCCGCCATGCTCCGTCCCCGGGTGCTGGAGGCCATGAACACGAGAATGCTTCGTTCTTGAAGCGAACGCGCGAGCTGGACAGCCTCTTCGTTGGTAGGCAAAGCACCTGCGCATGCGGCAAACCCTGGCATGCGACCGTCCACAAGCTTGATGCCCTGCGTGCGCAGGATGGAATCATCGGTGAATCCTAGCCAAGGCTCTTCGGGCTCCTCGCCACGCGCGTACCGCAGAGCTTCGATGATCTCCTGAGCGATGAGCGTCGCGATACCCGCATCGAGTACCCCACCCAAGTACGGCAGCCACAGCTGCTCGCTCGGGAGGGGGGGGAGAAGGCTCTTGGCGCGCTCCAAAGCCTGCTCGGCCTGACCGAAGCTCGCTACCCTCATCCCCGTTAGAGCAAGGATGAGAGGCAGATCGTACGCGGTGTTGGGAAATCCGATCTTCCGGTCAGGGTTGTGTGCACCGATCGCCGCCGCTAGCTCCTGTTCCGCCTGAGTCACCACACTGTGGGCGCCACGGATGGCCGCCTGGGCAATGATCCTCGACATGTCTGCACCCTCCTTGGTCTCGCCTCCTGCGTTGCTTGCCGGTTCTGTCCCGTCTCACCCCTCACACGTAACCGATGCGCTCCCCACAGGGCGCGCATTCTTCCGCACACATATACGCACTCCTAGGGATGTCCTCGATAAGTGATGGACACTACACCTATTAAACAGTATAGCGCATTGCGCGTCCAGCAACAAACCGCGGATGGTCTCATGACGGATCTCCGGAAATAACCTCCTCAAGCCGCGTCAGGATAGTGCCCACTTCCTCCGCCAACGGACCCGGGGCAACGGGTATCCCCCCGGCTTCATTGACCCGAAGGCCTTTCCACGCACCCAACCCGCCAAGAAGCGCCAGCTCGGGAGGGAGTCCAGCTTCAACGCGCATGCGGTCATCTTCCGAAGTCAGCTTGTTCGCCACGGCCCACATCCGCCCTACACCCAACTGCCGAGCCAACCGTGTAATCCTCGCCGCCGTATCCCAGCTTCGGCGATCAAGATCCACGATCACCATCAGGCCGTCGACACCCTGCACCGTCCCCCTTCCCAGGTGCTCGATCCCCGCCTCCATATCCACAATCACCAGTTCGTCGCGCTGAAGGAGAACGTGTGTCAGGAAGGCCTTGAGCAGGCTGCTGCCTGGACAGGCACAGCCACCTCCCCCTGTGCGCACTGCACCAAGCGTGACCAGGCGAATACCCTCATGGGCAACGGCATACCGATCCGGGATGTCTTCGACCCACGGGTTCAACCTGAGCAGCCCCGTGCTTCCACCCGTACGCCCGGCAATGAGTTCCGGATTCTCGGCAAGGGGCCGCGGTTCGCTCCCGGCACCCAACGAAACCGCCAGATTGGCGTCGGGATCGGCATCCACCAAGAGCACATGGTGCCCGCGTCGTGCCGCCTCGCGCGCCAGCAGCACCGTCAACGTCGTCTTGCCCACGCCCCCCTTGCCTGAGACAGCGAGCTTCAGACCACGCATGTCAACACCCCAACGCCTGGTAGCGTTTTACCAAGCGC
>PUMC01000122.1 GCA_003552425.1 Candidatus Acetothermia bacterium
CCCAGGGAGAACTCGACGAAGGGGATCCCAAAGAAGGCCAGGCTCCCAAAAGCTGCCGTCAGACCGGTGAGCCGCCTCAAGTCCTCCGGAAGCGCAAGCGCACGTGCGCTTGTTGCCAGCACCGCAACGGTACCGCCAACGGACAGCAACCCCGCGAACACGAACCTCCCCATGTCGGGGGTGAGCTGGGTGGTGGACAGGTTGACGAAGAACAGCGCCGGAAGCGCGAACCGGTACACATAGCTGTTGAGCACACGTTCGTCGCCCTGCTGGAGAACATTCGAACGGCGAGCAAGCATCCCCAAGGCCACGAGCACCGCCAGGGGAATGGCAGCACCCAGCGTCCCGTAGGTCATGGTGAGAGCACGCGCACCGCGTTACGGTCCACAGCGCTCGGGGAACACATCGCAGTAGCTCGGAATACCCGCGAGAGGAGGCCAGCAGTCTTACCCACCATCGCTCATCTCCTTTCGGACCGTTGCCGCGCTCGGACACCCTATGGACAGACCCACCCAGCCCAACGACCTTCGATGCAGCGCCACCCACACCATGTTAGCGATGGGGCAGGAAGACATCGAGTTCACCTCTCGAGCACGGCAGCGCGTCAGGCGAAACGTCCATCAACTCAGAACGTAGGGTGAACACCGAACAGGTCACAGGCGTTGTTCCAGGTGATCTCAGCCAGCTTCTCCGATCGCATCCCGAGGAGGTCGGCCAACGCTTGCACCACCAAGCGCACCTTGAGCGGGTCGTTGCGTTTCCCCCGGAACGGCTGCGGCGGAAGATACGGGCAATCGGTCTCCACGAGCAACCGCTCAACGGGAACAGCGCGCACGGCATCCCGCAAAGCGTGATTGCGAGCATAGGTGAGCGGGCCGCCGATTCCCAGATGCAGTCCCATCGCCACCACCTGACGCGCGTTCTCCGTATCGCCGGAGAACGCATGCACAACACCGCGCGGGGGGCCTTCCTCACGAAGCACCCGCACGAACGTCCCCCATGCGTCCCTCTGATGGAGGATCACCGGGAGCTCCAACCGCCCTGCCATGCGCAGCTGCGCACGGAACGCGCGCTCCTGCTGATCCCTGGGAGAGCGATCCCGGTAGAAGTCAAGACCGCACTCCCCTACCGCAACAGCACCCTCGTTGAGCAGATGGGCAAGCTCCGCCTCGGCATCCGGCGTGTAGTCCTTTGCATCGTGGGGATGCACGCCACAGGCGGCACCGATGTGCTCGTGAGAAGCGGCAAGCGCCAGCGATGCTCGTGATGAGCCGAGGTCTGCACCCACATTGAGCGCGGCGACATGCTGGTCCCGCATCGCCTCAAGGATGCGTCCGCGGTCCTCCCGGAACTGGGGGAAGTCGAGGTGGGCGTGACTATCAAACAGCCGCATCGCTCATCTAGAAGAACAACCGTTCCAGGCGCGCCGCCTCCCGGGGGATCGCCCCCAGAAGATCCGAGGGAAGCACTCCCCGCGTTGCGCGGTGGCGAGCCAGCCGCTCGGCGGCCTTCCCGTGCAGGAACACCCCGGCGCACGCAGCCTCCACCGGATCTGCCCCGCCGGCCCACAGACCGGCGATCAACCCCGCCAGCACATCGCCCGAGCCCCCGTGAGCAAGCCCCGTGTTGCCGGTCAGGTTGAGGTACAGAGGGCCGTCAGGAGAAGCCACAACCGTGGGCGCACCCTTGAACACCACCGTAGCATGCCAGTTCTGGGACGCCCGGCTCGCCTGGCGGAGTTTGTCGGCGAGCGCCTCGTCCACCCCCATGCCGGTCAACCTGGCGAACTCCCCAGGATGCGGGGTGAGGAGCCAGTGTCCCTCATGCCGTCCCAAGAGCTTGCCGTCCTCGGCAAGCGCGTACAGACCATCGGCGTCGACGAGCACCTGTGGATGCCCCGCTGTGACCAGCGCCCGCACGACTTCGGCAGCGCCCGGACTGCGACCGATTCCTGGCCCCACCAACACCACGTCGGCTTCGTGGGCCAGTTCCACGGCCATCGGCGCTGCGTCGGGGGAGAACCGCCCATCGGGTGCCGCACCACCCGGGTGGACGAGTGCCTCCTGCACGACCGTCGCGATCACCGGGGCCACGGGCTCTGGGCAGAGCACGTGAACCAACCCCGCACCCGCACGCAAGGCTCCCTCGGCAGCGAGTCCCACCGCTCCCGACATGCTCACCGCCCCCCCCACCACCAGCACACGCCCGAACGTACCCTTGTGCCCGTGCGGAGGCCGCGAGGGAAGACATGCCGCACACAGGTCGTCCGTCAGGATCTGTGCGGCCACCTCGGCTTCCTCCCAAGCCCCGGGGGGGTATGCCACCGGGATCACCTGCAGTTCCCCGCAGTAACCGGCCGCGGGCGGAAGCAGGTGGCACGGTTTGTACGCGGCCATGGCCAAGGTCAACGCTGCCACCACGGCCGCTTCGGGAGCTTCGCCGGAATCGGCATTCAGGCCCGAAGGGAGATCCAGCGCAACCACAGGCACCGGGCTGGCGTTCACAAGGTCGATGGCCATGCGCGCCGGTCCCCGTGCCGCACCCTGCAGACCCACCCCCAGCAACCCATCGAGAACAAGGTCCGCCCCCTCCAGAAGCTCGTCGACCAGCTCCCATTCATCCTCGCAACTCACGGTGAACGTCCGTCCGGGGAAGCTTGCCGTGAAGGCCTGCGCTTGCTGTGCCGACGCCCCCCGTGGCTCGCCAAGGAGCACGGCCACAGGCTCCGCCCCCCACAGACCCAGCCAACGCAGAGCTCCGAGCGCGTCACCACCGTTGCCACCGCGACCGCATAGACCAACCACGCGCTCGCCGGCCACGGAACCCGCCCAACGCCGCACTGCGGCTGCAGCGCCGTGGGCGGCCGACTCCATGAGCAGGATACTCGGAACACCGAGTTCCTCCGCCTTGGCGTCCAACGCACGCACACCCTCCGACCACAGGACCGGTCTCATCGCCCCGATTCTAAGCTTCGATCAGCCTCAGCCCAAATCCGCAGGATCTCGCGGGCAACCTCATCGGCCCCCCGCCCGGTGGCGTCGATCCAGCGGATGCTCTCCTTACGAAACCAGGCAAGCTGACGCCGAGCGTAGGCTTTGGTGCTGGCCACGATGCGACGGCGGGCTTCCTCAAGCTCCATCGCGTCATGGAGAACGGGGAACAGTTCCCGATAGCCGATGGTCCGCGCGGCTGGCGCTTCGTCGGGAACCCCCGCATCGTGAAGAGCCCGCACCTCCTCGAGGAGCCCCGTCTCCAGCATGCGATCCACCCTGCACGCGATCCTGCGGTAGAGCTCTTGCCGCTCCACATGCAGCCCTACCCCCACGAGGGGCCACGGGGCAGGTCGCTGCGTTCCCCAAAAGGAGGAGATCGGGCGTCCCGTGGTCTTGTACACTTCGAGCGCCCTCACGATCCGAACCCGATCAGCGGGGGCAATGCGTGCGGCGGCCTCCGGATCCACGCTGCGAAGCTCCCGGCGGAGTTCCTCGGTAGGACGCCCAGCGAGCTGCTCCCGAAACTCACGATCGGCCCGGGGACCGGGGAACAACCCTTGGGTCAGCGCCCTCACGTACAGCGTGCTTCCCCCAACGACCATCGCCCGACGCCCCCGTTCATGGATCCCGAACACGATACGCTCACAGTCATGACGGAAGCGCACCGCGTCGTACGTCGCGCTGGGTTCCAGGACACCGATCAGGTGATGGGGCACAGCGCGCAGCGCAGCGTCCGATGGCCGGTCGGTGCCAATGTCAAGACCCTTGTACAGCGCACGCGCGTCGGCGGAGATGATCTCCGCATTTGCAGCGCGCGCCACATGCAGTGCAACAGCGGATTTGCCCGCTGCGGTGGGCCCTACGAGAAGGAGTACGGTCACTCTTCCGCAGCGAGGAGATCCCGAAACCGGCGGAGCGTCTGCTGGCGTGAGGGGTGCTTCAGCTTTTCCAAGGCCTTGATCTCGATCTGGCGAACGCGCTCGCGGGTCACGTCGAACATGGCCGCGACCTCCTTCAGGGTACGGGGATGGCCATCGCTCAACCCGTAGCGCAGCTCCAGGATCTCGCGCTCGCGGGCGTCCAACTCCTGAAGCGCACGGCGGAGCTCTTCCTTGAGTTTGGAGCGCAGCGCCTCGCGCGCCGGAGAGGGGATTGAGGTGTCGGCAAGGAAGTCTCCCAGGGTATCCTCATCGTCCTCGGACAGGGGACGTTCCAGCGATGCGGTGTAGGAAGCAGCCTGGTCGATCTTCTTCACCCGGTCAACGCTCGTGCCCAGCATCTGAGCCAGCTCCTCGTAGGTAGGGGCCATGCCGTTCTTCTGGATGTACTCCCGGCGCAAGCGCCGTAGCTCCTGCAATGCCTCCACCGTATGCACGGGAACCCGAATCGTTCGCGCCTGATCGGCGATGGCCCGGGTAATGGACTGCCGAATCCACCATGTGGCGTAGGTGGAGAACTTGTACCCCTTGCGCCAGTCGAACTTCTCCACCGCCCTCATGAGGCCCATGTTGCCCTCTTGGATCAGATCCAGGAAGGACACACCGCGGTGCATGTACCGTTTGGCGATGGAGACAACAAGGCGCAAATTGGCTACCGTAAGCTGCTCACGAGCAGCCTGCCCCCGCTGGACAATCCCCTTCAGGGTGTCACGCTCGTCGGGCGGAATCTCATCGTGCGCCAGCTTCTCCTCGGCATCCAACCCCGCTTCGAAGCCCTGTGCCAGCGTCACCTCCTGCTCGCGGGTGAGCAGAGGAACCCTGCCGATCTCCCGCAGGTAGGTGCGTACTGGGTCTTTGCCGCGCTCCTGCGGTTCGTCCTCTTCCCACTCCTGCGGCTCGGGCTCGGTGGACTCGGCAAGCTCCTCAAGAAGGGGAAGGGTCTCTAGCAGTTCTTCGGGAAACGCCTCTTCTTGCCCCTGTACACGATCCACCTCGGGACCCCGTCGTTCATCCGCCGGCTTCCGCACAACGCCCCCCGATCACGCGCAACCGTTGCCGACACAGATCCTGGTACTGCCGACTCAGCTCACCCAAGGCTTCCCTCCGACCAGCAGACTCCGCCTCGGCAATCGCTGCGCTCAACTCCTCGATGCGACGCTCTAGCTTTGGTAAGTGCACGAATCGGTTCAGCGTGTCCTGCACAGCCCGCGCCTCGTCCCGCAGGTTCACGTCAAGCAGTGCAGTACGGGCGGCCCGGGACGCTGCTTCGGGCTCCAGTTCACCCGCCAGATCCCGAGCAGTGGGTGCATCGCCTGCTCGCCAGAGCTCCAACCACCGTTGTACGATGGGTCGATATTCAGGGCGAAAATCGGAGACTTCAAGGTCAGCCAGCGCCGCCGTAGGGAGTTTACCGGCAAGAAGGAAGTGCACCAGCAGCTCCTCGACGCTCAGTTCCTCAGGATCGGCGGCCTGGCGAGGGCGGTCAGGCTTCCGGCGTCCCGAGCGCAGCACCCCCCGTACATCCTCCTCCGGAAGGTCAAGCAGCCGGGCCAGCCCACGGGCGAGTTCTTGGCGCAGGGGGACACTTCGAATGTGCTCCCACAGAGCGCGCGTCTCCTCAAGGGCCGTCTCTTTCCCCTCCACGGTGTCCACGTCCGTCCGTTCGGCCAGGGCATCGAGGAAGAACAGGTGAAACGGCCGGGCCTCCGCCAGCACAGCCTCGATGCCTTCCGCTCCCGAGCGCCGCACCACGGAGTCCGGATCTTCCCCCGGGGGCAGACGCGCCACCCCCACCCGTAACCCCGCCGAGCGCAGCACCACCATGCCGCGCAACGCCGCGGCCGAACCGGCGGCGTCCCGGTCGAATGCGATGATGACCTGATCCGTGTACCGAGCCAGGAGGCGTGCCTGCGCCTCCGTGAGCGCCGTACCCATGGAACCCACGGCCTCCGTCACCCCGGCCCCATGCAGCCCGATCACATCGGTATAGCCTTCCACCAACACCGCACGGCCCCGCTTACGCAAGGGCTCGAGCGCTACGTCGAGCCCGTAGAGCAGCGTACCCTTGGTGAACAGAGGGGTGTTGGGCACGTTGAGATACTTCGGCTCACCCGACAACGCACGTCCTGCAAACGCCACCGGCCGACCTCGAGGGTCGCGTAGCGGGAACATGACCCGATCCCGGAACCGGTCGTAGGGTCCTCGATCTCCCTTGATCACAAGACCCAATTGGAGCAGTGTCTCCACGCCCTGCTGCCCTAGCGCCTTCAGCAGACCGTCCCATCCTGGCAACGCGTAACCGATCCCCCAGCGTTGCCAGTCATCCTCGCCGATCCCACGGTCTCCCAAATAGGCTCGTGCCCGCTTGCCCCCCGGGGACCGCAGCGTACGGACGAAGTAACGCTCGGCCTCCTCGCAGACATCGATCAGCCCTGTCCGCTCCTTACCCCCGCTGAGTTCCACGCCGACCTCATCGGCCAGGCGGGCCAGAGCCTCGGCAAAATCCAGCTTCTCGGCACGCATGAGGAAGCCGATCGCATCGCCGCCCGCACCACAACCGAAGCAGTGCCACAATCCCTTCTCCGGTGAGACCGTAAGCGAGGGGCTGCTGTCGGCGTGGAACGGGCAACGACCCTTCAGGCCCTTGCCCGCCGGGGTCAGCGTGACGTAGCGGCCGATCAACGCCGCCACATCGAGCCGAGACTTGACCTCTTCAACCTCAGGTCGTCCCACGCTGCAGCCCTCGCAGGAAGGGGTTGCTCATCCGCTCCTCTCCAATCTCACTGGCCGGACCATGACCGGGTTGCACCGTCCAGTCATCGGTCAGTTCCAGCAGGCGCGCCAACGAACGCTCCAAGGTACCCCAGTCGCCGCCAGGAAGATCCGAGCGACCCACCCCGCCGGCGAACAACACATCGCCCGGGAACACCGTCTTGCCGCGCTCCCAGAGGTACGCCACGGATCCGGGGGAGTGCCCGGGAAGGTGCCACACCAACAGCTCCTCATCGCCGAGGGGCAACCGATCCCCCTCGGCTACGGAGCGCCCTCGCGGGGGCGGCTCTTGTCCCATCGCCCAGAACACCGCTGCCTCATCAGGGTGATAGACGATCGGGGCTTTCGTGTGCTCGTGGGCGGCGAGCGCACCGTCGGTGTGATCGAAGTGCCCGTGCGTGAGCAGCACATAGCGCACCTTCACATCGTCGAGGGCGCGCCGAAGCTCCGTGGAGAACGCGCCCGGGTCGATGAGCGCCGCCTCCCCGCCGCTGACGAGCACGTACGCATTGGCCATGAGCGGCCCCACCGGTATCGTGTCAATACGCATGATCCGTCGCGCGTGCTGCGGTCAGCACAAACACATCCCCGAAACCGCCTGCGCGCAGGGCACGCGCCGCCTCCGTTGCCGTTGCCCCTGTGGTAAACACGTCGTCCACCACCATCACCCCCTCGTCACTTCCCGAGTGGCGTACCCGAAAGCAACCGTGCACGCCTCGTCGCCGCGCGCGTCCGGTGCGGCCCACCTGCGGCGGCGTCGAGCGCGGTTTGACCAGGAGGCGCCGGTACGGTCGCTCGATCTCGCGCGCTACCACCCTCGCCAAGTCCTCCGCAGCGTGGTACCCCCGCCTCCGAAGTCGCTGGGGATCAGGAGGAACGCATGTCACCCAGCGCACCGCCATCGCCTCCGTCTGCACCTCAGGAAGCCGCCCGAGAAAACGCCCCAGAGGGCGCGCCAGCATCCGCTCTCCCTCGTACTTGAGCGCCCGCACCAGAACCGCCAGCTCCCCATCGTAGGGCCCCCAAGAGCTTGCCCACCCGTAGCTCTTTGCCTCGACCGTACAATCCTCGCACAGATCGCAGTCTTCGTTCAACGGTCGGCCGCACACCGTACACCCCGGGCGCCCCCAACGAGGCACAGCAGCCGCACAACCGTCACACAGCGGCTCCCGCAGCGGCACAGGACCACCGCAGAAGAAACAGCTGGGCGGGAACAGCAACGCTGCCGCTCCCGCCACAACCTTTCCCAGCTCAGCCGCCGATGTACCCCGCCACATCGAGCAGCCGGTTCACGTAACCCCACTCGTTGTCGTAGAACGACATCACCTTGACGACGTTCTTCACGTCCGGGAGGACCATTGTGTACGCCAACGCGATCACGGCCGAGTGGTCATCGGCAATCACATCGGAGGAGACGATCTTGTCCTTGGTCACCAGCATCACCTCGCCCAGCGGTCCCTTGGCCGCCTCGAGGAACGCCTTGTTCACCTCGTCCACCGTCACATCGCGGCGCAATGTCGCGGTGAAGTCCGACACAGAGCCGCAGGCCACCGGCACTCGAATGGCCACGCCGTCCATCTTCCCCTTGAGATCGGGGAACACCTCAGGAATGGAGCGGGCCGCACCCGTGGATGTGGGGATGATGTTCACCGCTGCAGCGCGGGCTCGAGCAAGGTCCTTGTGCGGCGCATCCATCAGCCGTTGGTCGGCGGTGTACGCATGTACCGTGCTCAGGAAGCCGTTCTCAATGCCAAACGCATCGTGCAGCACCTTCACCGCCGGCCCCAACGAGTTCGTTGTGCACGAAGCAGCCGACACGATGCGGTGCGTTGAAGGATCGTAGTCACCCTCGTTCATCCGCCACAGGATCTGCGGTACCTCGGCCTTGCGCTCGCCGCCCGGTGGGGCGGAGAGCAGGACCCGCTCCGCTCCTGCCTTCAGGTGTGCCTCTGCCTTGGCCGGATCACGGAACGCCCCGCTGGCTTCAAGGACCAATTGCACGCCGTGCTGCTTCCATGGAAGCGCTGCTGGTTCCTTCTCCGCCAGGAAGGGGATCGTCTTGCCATCGATCACGAGTGCCCCGTCCTTGGCGTGGATATCGAACGAGGACCGACCGTAGACCGAGTCGTACCGCGTCAGGTGAGCTGCCTGCTCAGCCGGGAGAAACGGGTCGTTGATCGCCACCACGTCAAGCGGCCAACCACGCTTGGCGAGTACACGCAGCGTGACCCGTCCTATTCGACCGAAACCATTGATCGCTACTTTCATCACTATCAACACTCCTTTCGGCACATGTTAACAAAATAGCCGTGCACCCGTGTGTCTGCGGTGAGTTCAGGGTGAAAACTGGCCGCCACCAGATGCCCCTGGCGTACCCACACCGGGTCATCGCCGTGCTTTCCCAACACCTGCACCCCATCGCCTACCCTTCGGACAACCGGGGCTCGGATGAACGCGGCCGGGATCGGACCCCATGCGACACTGTCCACCACAGCCTCGAACGAGTCCACTTGGCGCCCCGTACCGTTGCGCTCGACGTCGATGTTCATGAGCTGCAGGTAGCGCTCACCCCAGTTCGTGATCCCCTCAGCCAAGAGGATCATCCCCGCGCATGTCCCGAAGGCCGGCAATCCTTCAGCAACCGCCTTGCGAAGCCCCGTCGCCAATCCATTGCTGTTCATCAACCGCCACATGGCGGTGGACTCTCCACCGGGCAGCACAACGCCCCCCAGACCCGACAAGTCGGCTGCACAAAGAACGGACACCGGCCGCACACCCAGGGATGCAAGAACCGCCGCGTGCTCACGGACGTCCCCCTGGACGGCCAGCACCCCGATCTTCATCGATGTTGCATCCGTTCGTGTTCAGGGATCGAGTCGACGGACAGGCCCACCATGGCCTCCCCCAGATCGGCGGACACTTCCGCCACCACCTTGGGGTCCTCGTAGTGCGTACAGGCCATGACAATGGCTCGGGCACGCTGCTCGGCATTCTGAGACTTGAAGATTCCCGAACCCACGAACACACCATCGCAACCCAACATACGCATCAGCGCCGCGTCAGCGGGTGTGGCGATGCCGCCAGCCGCGAAGTTGACCACGGGCAACCGGCCCTGCTCGGCAACGATCGCCAGGATCTCCGCAGGAGCACCGATCTCCTTGCCGTACGACATAAGCTGCGCATGATCGAGGCCCTTCAGGCGGCGGATCTGATCGTTGAGTACGCGCATGTGCCGCACAGCCTCCACCACATCGCCGGTACCGGCCTCGCCCTTGGTGCGGATCATGGCTGCTCCCTCAGCGATACGGCGGGCAGCCTCCCCGAGGTCGCGACAGCCACACACAAACGGGATACTGAATTGCCACTTGTCGATGTGGTGGAACGGATCGGCGAGCGTGAGGACTTCCGACTCATCGATGAAGTCCACCCCCAGCGATTCCAGTACCCGTGCTTCGGCCAAGTGGCCGATGCGAGCCTTGGCCATCACCGGGATCGAGACGGCCTCTTGGATGGCCTTGATCTTCTTGGGATCAGCCATCCTTGCGACGCCACCGTGGGCTCGGATGTCCGCAGGCACCCGTTCCAGGGCCATGACCGCCACAGCACCAGACTCCTCAGCGATGAGCGCCTGCTCAGGGGTGGTAACGTCCATGATCACCCCACCCTTGAACATCTCCGCGAACCCCGTCTTCACGCGATAGGTGCCTTTCTCCATCATCTTCCTCACCTCAAGAGGGGAAAAGTACGTTCCCTGAACGATTATACTTGGGAGACGGTTTGTCGCACGGTGCACCGCCACCCCACCGACACCGTTCTTAGAGCCAGGAAGCGCTTCGCCGCAGCAAGCGGCAGACGCACGGCGAAATGCTGGGCGACGCGCACGTGCCTGGCATGATCGTCGCAGCGTTGCTGATATACGGCGGCTGAGCGGGTACGCTTCGTCCGTCATGGAGCACGAGGTGACGTTGCGGCCGCTGACACACGAGAACCTGAGAACGGTCATCCGCCTGAGCGATACCCTGACGGAGTCGCAGAGCAGGTGCGTGGCCACCAATGTCGTCTCCGTTGCTCAGGCGTACGTCTGCGAGACTGCCTGGGTGCGCGTAATCTACCTTGGGGATGAGGTCATCGGCTTCGTGATGCTGGACCTCTATGAATCCGATGTCCCGGAGGCGGATCGCCCAGCGGTAGGGCTGTGGCGGTTCATGATCGGGCGATCGTGGCAAGGAAGAGGCTACGGACGACAGGTTCTTGATCAGCTTGTCGCATACTTCACTGTCCGGGGCTTCCGCACGATGTACACGTCCGTCGTACCCGAGGAACCCGACGGACCGTACGACTTCTACATGAAGTACGGGTTCCTCGACACTGGGGAGAAGTGTGGCGATGAGGAGATCCTGCGCCTCCCGTTAGCCGGGGAGCCCGCTGATGCTCCACATCCGTTGCCGGTCACGGAACTGGTACCCCACGTGGCGCTCATCACGGTGTGGGTCGAAGATATCGATGCGATGGGCCGTTTCTACCGGGATGTGCTCGGCCTTGTGGTGAACGAAGATCATGGTAGCTACCTCGCGTTCGAAAACGGCCCGGTCAGGTTTGCCCTCTGCGAGCGGAAAGTCATGCACACGCTCAGCGCAGCGTTCGACCTGCCGGCGCAAGGGCAACGGTTCGAACTCGCTTTTCGCTGCGAGTCCCCCGAGGATGTCGATGAAGCCTACAGACAGCTGGTAGCACGTGGCGCTATCGGCGTCGCGGAACCCCGGGACATGCCGTGGAAGCAACGTATGGCACTGTTCGCCGATCCCGAAGGCAACATCCACGAGGTCTTCGCCGACCGGGGCACATAACAGGACGCCCACAGCAAGAGACCTCCACGCCTCGGACATGAGGGCACCTTGGTTGTACGGCTTGTGGTGTTCGTTGGCTGCTTTGAGGACAACGCGTTCGGTACGCGATGATTGCGACAAGACTTTCCGTATCGACAGTCCGCAGTTGACTGCGGCGAGCGTGGGGACTTCGGCGGCCTCCTGCTAGGACCGACGTGCCGGAAACGCCGCCCTGGAGCCGGCGGGAGGACTTGAACCTCCGACCTGCGGTTTACGAAACCGCTGCTCTGCCTGCTGAGCTACGCCGGCGTACGTGGATGGTACCGTTCTGTGGGCAACCCTGCCAGGTCAGGGATCACGTCCTGAGACACACCGTCCGCGATGTGATGGTGCAAGACCTGACCCCGGTTTGGGTTTATAGTGCACCTATGGAAGGGATCGAACTTCATGTTGCGTTGGGTGAGGTGAAGCACCTTGTGGGGGCTCGCCTGAGCCGGGTGCACCAGGTGGGTGATGTGCTCATCCTGCGCACCTACGGACCCAGCGCGTCGTTGGCGCTGGATCCGGGGGGGAAGGCCTTTCATCAGACCGATCTCCGTCCGCCGGCACCTCCGGCGCCACCCCCCTTCTGCCAACTCGTGCGCCGGCTCTGCGGGCAACCCCTCGTGGCAGTGCAGCAAGCGGGATTTGACCGGGTACTCCGGCTGCGCTTCCCCGAGGCGGACTTGGTCCTCGACCTTCGACCTCGCCAGGGTGAGGTGTTTCTCCTTTGGCGTACGGGAAGGGTTGATGCATTGCGGGGGAGCTCGCCCCGCGACGCGGACTTCGACAGTCCCGGGGATCCGGCGCAGGGCATCGGCCCCCAGCTTCGCAGGGCAGCCGAGGCTTGGGGAGCCAGCCCGGAACGCTTGGCTCAGGAACTCCTCCAGCGTGAACCCCAAGGCTACCTCTACGAGACCGAACGGGGTCTGGTGGCGTCGTTCTTCCCGCGGGAAGAACTCGGCGACCCGGTGGCCACGATGGGGACCTACTGGCAAGCGTTGGACCCGTTGCTTGAGCGACAGCTGGTCGGGGCAAGCGCGCAATCGGTCCGCGAACGCCTGCGTCGGGCAACCCGTCGTCGCCAGCGGGCGCTGGAGACACTGGAGCAAGGGCGCGCCGAGGCGGGACGGTGGCCGGAACTCAAGAGCAAGGCGGATCTCATCCTCACACGTCTGTCCGAGATTCCTCACGGCGTAGCGGAGGTCGAGGTGGAAGGGTTTGACGGGACACCGGTACGTCTATCCCTGGAACCCAGCTGCTCACCCACAGCCTACGCCCAGGCGCTGTACCGCAGGGCACGCAAACTGCGCCGCCGGCTGGAGTACCTGCCGCACCGGCGCGATTCCCTAGAGAGGGAACGCTCCAAACTCGAGGAACTCTCAGCCACACTGGCCCAGCGGCCTGATCTTGCACCCTACTTGGAGGAAACGTTGGTCGCCCTCGGAGAGGAGGGGCCGGCTCGCCCCAGGGGGAACAAGAGCCGGGCGCAGAAGCCCCCGGCCCAGGCAAGGGAGATTCCCATCGATGGTTTCACCGTTCAAGTCGGCCGCTCGGCCCGGGAGAACGATGCGCTTGTGCGCAAGGCGCGCGGTGACGACCTATGGTTTCACGCCCGGGGCGTGCCTGGCGCCCACGTCCTCGTGTCCTCCAAGGGAAGGCCGGTTCCCGCCAACGTACTCCACAGAGCCGCCGAACTGGCGGCCTGGCATTCGCAAGCGCGGGGTGAGCGAACGGTTGAGGTCAGCTACACTGAAGGCCGTTACCTGCGCAAGCGCAAGGGCGCGCCGCCGGGTGCAGTCGTGCTCCTGAGGGAGAACGTGGTCCATGTACCCGGAGATAGGGGGCCGTAGTGGATTGGGCATATGGGATCCTGGCAGTGGCAGCGTTGCTTGTGTGTGTCATCCCTCACGAGGTGGCGCACGGCTACGTAGCTTACCGATTGGGTGACCCAACGGCGAAGGCAGCGGGCCGCCTGACCCTCAACCCGATTCCTCATCTTGACCCCATCGGCTCGTTTCTTCTGCCGGTCATGCTGCTCGTGCTCCGCCAGTTCGCGGGCTTTCCCATCGTGTTTGGCTGGGCCAAGCCGGTCCCCGTCAACCCCTATTACTTCCGGGGAGACCGCTGGCGAGGGATGCTGTGGGTGGCGCTGGCTGGTCCCGGCACCAACGTGGCCATGGCCCTGGTTGCGACATTGCTCGGACGGGGTCTCGTGGCTGTGGGCCTAACCGCCTCGGTACCGTTGGCATTCCTGGCCCTCGTGGTGCTCCTATCCCTCGTGCTGGCGTTGTTCAACCTTGTGCCCGTGCCGCCTCTTGATGGATCCCGTATTCTGGCGTACTTCCTCCCGCCGAAGTGGCGGGCCAGCATGGCTCAGCTCGAACCCTACGGGATGTTCATCGTCCTGGCCCTGCTTCTGGTGGGAGGCCTGGGCGTGGTGTTCGAGGTGGCAGGGAGGCTGTGGGGGCACCTGGTGGGGCTCCAGTGGGCCGTACTGTCCGGGCTCATCTAGATCGGCCGGAACAGGCTGGAAGTACGCCGCCACAGCGGGAACGACAGCACAAGTATCGACAAGGAGGTGCGGATAACCCATGTTGCGAGCCCAAGTGGGCAATCGCCTCGGCTTCCGTGAGGAACCGCGCAGACGCGGCGGGCACTCTTCGGCCACGTGGGTACAATGAGCATGGCCATGGACCATACACAACACATACAGGTAGAGCGAGACGGCGCCCTGGTCAAGCTGACCGTGAAGGTGCCCGAGGAGGCAATGCGGGAAGCGGAAGCGCAGCTCAAGGAGGATATCCGCCGTGCGGTGCGCGTCCCCGGTTTCCGCCCGGGCAAGACGCCGGTGCATCTAGCGCTGGCCCACTACGGAGAGGACGCGTACAAGGCCGATCTCAAGGAGGAACTCGTCAAAGAGTGGCTCCACGAAGCCATGGATGCACACGGCTTCAAACCCGCCACGGCCCCCAAGGTGGAGATCAGGGACTTCGAGCCTGCGAAGACCCTGGAGTTCGAGGCCTCGTTCGAGGTGTTCCCCGAAGTGGAGATCACGGAGGCACCCGTGCTGGAACTTCCAGAGGCGGCCAGTCCTGAGGTATCCGACGAGGAGGTCGATGGCGTGCTCCGGGATCTGCGGCGGCGCTCGGCAGCACTTAAGCCCCGCGAAGGACCCGCCCAGAAGGACGACGTGGTGCGTATCAGCCGTAGTGGGCACACCTGGGAGGCCGAGGTCGACCCGGAGGGTGCCATGGGAGCGCAGCTGCTCGGCGTGGAGACCGGTCAGGAGATCGTCCTCAAGCACGATGATGCGGAGGAGACCTTCACCGTGGAAAGCGTGTACGAGGTGCTGCTCCCCGAGCCCGAAGAGGTGGCAGAGCAGTACGGTAAGGCCACGTGGGACGAACTCCGTGAGGAAGTGCGGGGTGAACTCCTCAGACAAGCCACCCTGGAAGCCGAGCACCGGATGCGCCTCGGTGCGCTGGATGCGCTGGCCGAGAACCTAAGTCTCGAAGCGCCTCCGGGCCTCGTGGAAGAGGTCGTCGACGAGGAAGTGCAGCGCTTTGGAGGCAAGCAGGAACTGAAGGACGAGATCAGGGTCGCGGTGCAGCGTCGCCTACGAAGGGAGCTGTTGGCCCGCATGATCTGCGAACAGAAAGGCCTTCTCCCATCCGAGGACGAGGTCAACGCGGAAGCGGCTGAAGGGGATCAGGATCCCGATGCGGTTCGAGCAAGAATCCTCGCCCAACGGGCGGCCGATTGGGTGCTGGAGAGCCAAAGGAGGGACGCGTGAACATGCAAATCCCGTGGGTCATCGACCGGGTCGATCAAGTGGAGCGAACGTACGACATCTACTCACGACTTCTGGAGGACCGCATCGTCTTCCTGGGGCGTCCCATCAGCGATGACGTGGCCAATGTGATCATCGCGCAGCTCCTGTTCCTGGAGGCCAAGGACCGCGAGAAGGACATCTTCCTCTACATCAACAGCCCCGGGGGCTCGGTCACCGCCGGTCTGGCCATCCATGACACAATGCAGTACGTGAGGAGCCCCGTGCGGACCATCTGCGTGGGCTTGGCTGCATCCATGGGCGCACTGCTGCTGACGGCCGGTGAGGAGAAGAAGCGCTGTGCCCTTCCCAACTCCAAAATCCTCATCCACCAACCGTGGGGAGGTATGGAAGGAACGGCGATCGACCTCAACATCCATGCCGCGGAGATCATGCGCACACGGAACCAGGTGAACGAGCTTCTGGCGAAGTACACGGGGCAACCGCTGGACAAGATCGAGCACGATACCGACCGCGACTACTTCATGACCTCCGAGGAAGCCAAGGAATACGGGTTGATCGACGAGATCATCCGTCCGCGCGACTAGTCCGAGAGCCAAGCGCTCGCCGGAGGAGATGCCTTCACCGGAAGGGGCGTTAGTCCGGTCGCACGTACCCGATGAGGAGGGGCGCCGGCTGCGGAACCTCATTCACAATGCGGTACGCTCCTTCGAGGAGCTTCTTGGCCTCGTCGAGGTGCTCCGCTTGCCCCACGTGCAAACGCGCGAGGGGCTGCCCGGCCTCAACCGGATCGCCTACCTTGGCCAGGAGTTCCACTCCGGCAGCCGGCTCCACCCGCTGCCCCTTCTCCGAGCGTCCCGCTCCCAGAAGACCTGCCGCCAGACCAACGTCGCGCGCAGCAAGACCCTGCACGTACCCAGACTCGGGGGAGGACACCGTCTCCACGCGGCTGGCTTTGGGAAGTCTCTCCAGGTCCTCCACGGCGCGCACGTCACCGCCCTGGGCCGTGACCAGCCGCAGGAATGTCTGCCAAGCCCGTCCGGAGGCAAGAAGATCGCGGAGCTTCGTCGCCGCAGCATCCGGATCGCTTGCCTCCCCTGCAAGGGCCAACAGCTCTGCTCCGAGGGCCACGGTAACCGATTCGAGATCCGGGGGTCCCTCTCCACGCAGCACGTGCACCGCCTGCCGCACCTCAAGGGCATTGCCCACCATGCGCCCCAGCGGCTCGTCCATAGCGGTGATCAACGCCGAGAAACGTTTGCCAAGATCGTTCCCCACCGATACGAGCATTGCCGCGAGGTCTCGGGCGTGCTCCTCCCGCTCCATGAACGCTCCGTGCCCACACTTAACGTCCAGCACCACGGCGTCGGCTCCGCCGGCGAGCTTCTTGGACAGGATGGAACCAACGATGAGCGGAACAGAGGGAACGGTCCCCGTGACATCCC
>PUMC01000119.1 GCA_003552425.1 Candidatus Acetothermia bacterium
ATGGAGCGCTGGATTCTGCATGTGGACATGGATGCCTTCTTCGCTGCGGTGGAACGTCTGGACGATCCGTCGCTGATCGGGCGGCCGGTGATCGTGGGCGGGCTCGGGGCGCGGGGTGTTGTGTCCACCGCTTCGTACGAGGCTCGCGCTTTCGGAGTCCGTTCGGCACAACCCATGGCCCAAGCACGCCGGTTGTGCCCCGAAGGCGTGTTCCTCGCCCCTCGGCATGACCGCTATGAGGAGGTGTCCCGGCAGATGCGGGCCCACTTGGCGCGACACTCCCCGTTGGTGGAACCTCTGTCGCTGGATGAAGCGTACGTGGATCTGTCGGACGACGATGCCCCTGAGCAAGTGGCGGTTGCCCTACACCGCGAAATCCCCCGCGAAGTCGGTATCTCCTGTTCGGTGGGTCTGGCCTGCAACAAGCTGATGGCCAAGCTGGCTTCGGAGGCGGCGAAACCGGCGGGACTTCGTATCCTGCGTTCAGAGGACGTGGACGGCTTTCTGCGCTCCCTCGCGGTAGAGCGGTTGTGGGGTGTCGGACCGAAGACCGCGCAACGCCTCTTCGAGCGTGGCGTGCGTACCGTGGGCGATCTTCAGCGGGTGGATCCCGGGGTGCTCCGTACATGGTTTGGACCCCGCCAGGGTGCGCAGCTTTGGCGACTGTCCCGGGGCCAGGACGATAGCCTGGTGATGCCGGTACGGGAGGCGCGAAGTCTCTCCCAGGAGATCACCTTCCCCGAGGATGTGTACGATCCCGAACTCCTCGTGGACGAACTGCGGCGGCTAGCAAGCTTGGTGAGTTCCAGGCTTTCCGAGGAGGGGATGCTGGCCCGTGCGGTGCGGATGAAGGTTCGTTGGTCCGACTTCACCACACAGTCACGCCAGATTCGTCTTGTGGAACCCACGGATGACCCGCAGGTGGTGCGCGACGAGGTGGTCGCGTTGTGGGAGCGGCGTCTTCCCGATGAGGGAAAGGGCGTGCGTCTCCTGGGCGTGGGTGTGGACGGGCTCCTCCCTGCCACCTTCCGGCCCCTGTCCCTATTCGGTACGGAGCGGTCCGGTCTTGCTTCGGCTAGAATAAACCCCGTCGGCAACGACGGGAGGTAATGCGTATGGGACGCTGGATGTTGATCGTGGTGGGGGTTCTGAGCCTGGGGTTCTCGGGTGCAGCGCTCAGCCTGTGCGACTACCGGATTCCGGAGACGAACATCGTGGACTTGAAAATGTCCTTTCACTACCGTTACTACAAGGATCCCGCGAGGCCGGGCGCGGACATCAACTCGGGCAGGTTCTCCGTAGGTTATTCCCAGCTCTACGATACCTCCCTCCTCGGATTCGAGGTGGTGGGCGTCGGCGATTTCGTGCTTTCGGATCTGGCACTCGCGGGCATGGACTCGCAGGTGCGGGGGCGGGTGCAGCGCTATTTGTCCCCCGATCAGCCCTACTTCGCGTTCGGGGCGGTTGAAGGCATGCTGGCGACAGAGTTTCCTCAGCCAGGGCTGAGTCTTCAGACGGGGCTCGGTTACGGGCGTTTTGCGGACGTTACTTCGCTGGCCAAAGCGCTTCGAGCGGAGCGACGGCTGCTGGACATGGGGGTGATCGCCGCGTCGCTGCCCGATGAGCTCGTGCTGAACCTTGCCGAGGAGATCGGCCGCGTCGGGGAGTACGAGACCATGGCCGAGCTGCTGACCGCTCTTGAGGCGATGATCCAGGAAGCTGTCGGGGTGAACCTGACCCCGAAGGCACTGCTGGCGCTGGAGGAGATCATTGTGGAGACGGGCTGGCAGCGCTACTGTGGGTGGAACGTATCGTTGGGCGTCGGCTACGAAGTCCTGGATCCTCGGGGGGCGGAACAGGACGTTGTGATCACGCTGGCTGGCGACGTGGCACTGGCGCCCGAGCCTGGGTCGCAGCTGCGTCTGTCGGCCACATACGCTACCCCCCCGTATCAAGCAGGCAGGCGCTCCAGTATTCGTCTGACGGCGGCCTACGATTATCGTCTGAACGACATCACCACGTTTGGGGTGGACTATGTGATGCGCCAAGAGGTGTACGAGAGCAGGGCAACGGGTAGCCAGTCAGCCACATTCCAGTTGTCCTTTCACCTGGGAGGCGTTGATGTGGCGTTGCAGCTAGCGTTTGCCAAACGCGCGGATGCCGAGGAGTGGACGCAGGACATGGTTCTGTCGGCAGTGGTGTTGCTTCTGTAGCGTGACCGGATAGGGCGGATTCGAGAAGGGAGTGGGGACACGAATGCACCAAATCTTGGCAAAGGAGTCCCTGGGGCCGGAGATCGACGCGTTCCAGGTAGAGGCGCCCCGGGTGGCCCGCGTGGCCGCGCCGGGGCAGTTCGTTGTGGTTCGCTTGCATGATCGAGGTGAACGCATCCCGCTCACGCTCGCCGACTGGGATGCGGCCGCCGGCACGGTGACCCTCGTGGTCCAGGCGGTGGGAAAGACGACGCGCGAGATGCATGAGCGCTACGACGTGGGCGATGCCGTGCTCGACGTCGTGGGTCCGTTGGGCGAGCCATCGGAGTTGGTGCATGAGGGCACGGTTCTGTGCGTGGCCGGGGGTGTGGGCATCGCCCCCATGTACCCGATTGCTCGCGCTTTGAAGCATGAGGGTGTACGAGTCATCGGCATCGTAGGCGCCCGGTCCGAAGATCTCCTGTTCTGGATCGACCGGATGCGGGAGGCGTGTGACGAGCTGGTGCTCACCACCGATGACGGCAGCGTGGGACGCAAAGCGCTGGTCACCGAGCCGCTGGCAGAGCTCCTTGGGGCACGCGAGGTAGCGCATGTGTGGGCGGTGGGACCGGCGGTGATGATGAAATTCTGTGCTGCTACCTGCGGCAAGGCGGGTGTGCCGGTCACCGTGTCGCTGAACCCGATTATGGTTGACGGCACGGGCATGTGCGGGGCATGCCGCGCTGAGGTGGGTGATCGCGTGCGTTTCGCCTGTGTCGACGGACCGGAGTTTCCGGGAGATCAGATCAACTGGGATCTCCTTATCGCGCGGCTGGCGGCCTACAAGGAGGAGGAGCGCTGCGCGCTGGACCGCTATCGGCGGCTGGTGCGGGAGGCTGGGTCGTGATCCGCCAGACGCAGGTGACGATGAGGGAGCAGTCGGCCGTCTCGAGGGTCGGTAACTTCGACGAGGTGCCCTTGGGTTACAGCGAGGCGGAGGCGCGCGAGGAGGCGGCGCGTTGCCTGCACTGTAAGACCGCTCCCTGTGTCCAAGGGTGTCCGGTGGAGATCGACATCCCGGCGTTCATCGGTGAGGTGGAACGGGGCGACTTCGCGGCTGCGGCGGCCACGATCAAGCGGACGAACAACCTGCCTGCGGTGTGTGGACGGGTGTGCCCGCAGGAGACCCAGTGCCAGGGCGTCTGTACCCTGGGGAAGAAGTTCGAACCCTGCGGTATCGGGCGCTTGGAGCGTTTCGTGGCTGATTGGGAGCGCGAGCACGGTTCGCAATCCGCCGAACCTCCCCCTTCGACGGGCCTTAGGGTGGCGGTTGTGGGCGCGGGACCAGCGGGACTCACCTGTGCTGCCGACCTGCGGATGATGGGGCACGAGGTGACGGTGTTCGAGGCGCTCCACGAGCCGGGTGGCGTGCTGATGTACGGGATCCCCGAGTTCCGCTTGCCCAAAGATGTGGTCAACTACGAAGTCGATGGGCTGCGGCGCTTGGGCGTTGCCATCGAGCTAAACGTTGTTGTTGGCAAGACGATCACCGTGGACGCGTTGCTCTCCGAGGGGTTCGGTGCGGTGTTCGTGGGGAGCGGGGCCGGGCTTCCGAGGTTCTTGGGCATCGACGGCGAGACGCTCATCGGGGTGTACTCGGCCAACGAGTTTCTGACGCGGGTGAACCTGATGCGTGCGTGGCAGTTCCCGGTGTACGACACCCCGGTCAAGCTCGGTCAGCGTGTGGCCGTGGTGGGTGGCGGGAACGTGGCCATGGATGCTGCCCGCACG
>PUMC01000055.1 GCA_003552425.1 Candidatus Acetothermia bacterium
CAACGCCGATGAGCTGCTCGATGACCTCACCCTGAACTACAACAAAGCCCGGCAACACGGGATCACCCGTGAGCTCGCCGACATCGTAGGCGGCTCGGAAGCATTGCGGGAGGGAAGATGAGCGATCAGACTGCTGAGGTGCATGGGCGGATCTCCGCGATCCGGGGACCAGTGGTGGACGTGCGATTCCCACGTGGACACCTTCCGCCACTCAACCACGCGCTGCACGTCCGTTATGAGGATGGCCGCGTGCTCATCCTGGAAGTTGCCCAACATCTGGGTGACGGAGAGGTGCGCGCGGTGGCCCTCGACTCCACCGACGGACTTGGCCGCGGCCACCCCGTGGAGGACACCGGTAGCCCCATCGCTGTGCCCGTGGGTCCGGACACGCTCGGCCGGATGTTCGATCTGGCCGGCCAGCCGATCGATGAGCAGCCGCCGTTGGAGGATGCACCACGACTCCCGATTCACCGAGAACCCCCTCCCATGGCCAACCTGTCCACGGAAGACGAAGTGCTGGAAACGGGAATCAAGGTCATCGACCTCGTGGCCCCTTTCCCCCGGGGGGGGAAGATCGGGTTGTTCGGCGGAGCCGGGGTCGGCAAGACCGTGCTCGTCATGGAGCTCATCCGGGCCATCGCCTATGAACACCAAGGGTACTCGGTATTCTCCGGCGTGGGCGAACGTTCCCGCGAAGGGAACGAGCTTTACCTGGAGATGAAGGGGGCCGGCGTCCTGCCGAACACGGTTCTCGTGTACGGACAGATGAACGAGCCACCGGGAGCCCGGTTTCGGGTGGGCCTCTCCGGCGTGACCATGGCCGAGTACTTCCGCGACGAAGAGGGGAAGGATGTACTCCTGTTCATCGACAACATCTTCCGGTTCGCCCAGGCGGGATCTGAAGTCTCGGCTCTTCTGGGTCGGATGCCTTCGGAGGTGGGCTATCAGCCCACCTTGGCCACCGAGATGGCCGAACTGCAAGAGCGGATCACCTCCACACGCAGGGGGTCCATCACATCCGTTCAAGCCGTGTACGTGCCGGCCGACGACTTCACCGACCCTGCTCCGGCAACCGTGTTCGCCCACCTGGACGCTTCGGTATTCCTCACCCGGGGCCTGGCCGAGAAGGGCATCTACCCGGCGGTGGACCCATTGCAGTCGGACTCACGCCTCATGGACCCCAACATGCTGTCCCGAGAACACTACGACACCGCCCAGGAGACGCGGGCCGTCCTTCAGCGCCATGAGGATCTACAGGACATCATCGCGATCATGGGTATGGACGAACTCTCCGATGAAGACCGTACGATCGTCATGCGTGCACGGAAGATCCAGCGCTTCATGGCCCAACCGTTTCACGTGGCCGAGCACTTCACCAGCAGGGCTGGCGCCTACGTTCGCCTGGACGACACCGTTCGAGGCTTCCGCATGATCTGCTCAGGGGAACTGGACGATGTCCCCGAACAGGCGTTCTACATGACGGGGACGATCGACGAAGTGCTCGAACGGGCCAAGCGCTGAGGCCAGCAGTTGCGCTATACTGTGCCCCGGTGATCTGACGTGCACGAGGCGACGATCGGCCGACAACTGGTGATCACGGTTGAGAACAGGGTCGGGTTGCTGGCGGAGGTGGCGCACATCCTGGCCACGCAGACGATCAACATCCTCGCCGTGTCCGTGGGGGTCTGCCAAGGCCAGGCAGAGGTGCGCTTGGTTACGGATACCCCCAGCTACGCCCTCGACGCTCTCCGGAAGGCGGACTTCTCCGTGGACGAACGGGAAGTCGTGCTCGTGGAACTCCCCCACCGACCGGGGCTCCTTCGACGGATCACCGATACCCTCGCTCGCCAGGACCTCGACATCCAAGAGCTCTACGCCACCGTGACGTCAGATAGCGATCACAGCCTGGTCGTCTTCTCCTGTTCCCACAACGGTAAGGCCGTGCAGCTCCTCCGCGACCGATGAAGAGAATGCCGGTACGGCGTACACTTCCGTGGAGCGGACAAACCTCGCCAGGAACCGTCCGTTCGTCCAGCGCTGAGAGCTGTAAGCGCGTACCGCCGCAAGCTTCAACTCGACAAGCTCCTCGGTGAACGAGAGCGTCTTCCAAGTCCACTCCCCGTAGACGGACGGCGGTTCCAGGATGAGCTCAGGGATTAGGCGCCGTGGCAGCGGCCAATCCTTGACGTGCACGAGGTAGAGGCGGATCTCCGGCATGTACTCGGGGGCAAAGGAGGTCAGTGCCCCCATGCCGAAGAAGAACGCGGCACGGTGGTCTGGATGGAGGTCTTCCTCGTGCGGGAGGTACACCACGGTGGGCCGGAACAATCCGATGATCTCCCGTAGATCGGTCATGAGATCCTGTCCAGCATATACGGCGTCCGGATTGTAGGTGTTCCGGTACGGGGAGCGGTCAACCCGAGTCCGGGGGCTCGTGTAGGGTTCTTCGCTGTACCAGGACTCCGTCCACAGGGCCTCTAGACCTCCGTCTGGGTAACCAAGAAACAGCACGTGCGTCCGAGGGACACCGAGGATCTCCAGCGCGCGCACTGCCTCCTTCTGCCTTCGGTAACCCAAGGAACGGTAATCTGCGGCACGATGCAGGGGGTTGAGCGTGAGCAAGAGCTGCCCAGCCTGGTTCGCATCGCCGTTGGTCAGCAAGGCAACAAGAACCGTGTGCCCGTCCTGCCTCAGCTGAGCGATCGTGGCCCCCAGCGCAAGCGTCTCGTCATCCGGGTGTGGAGAGACGACCAGAACCCTCTCCCCCTCTGCGTAGCGGGCCAGCGGCACCTCCATCCGTTCAGGCACCGGTACCCACCACATGAAAGTGTGGATGAAGGGGTGCGGAACCCCCGGCAGCATTCCCACAAACAGCGGCGTCACCGCCACCGCTGCCAACAGCCACCGCGCTCGCTTTCGACGGGTCATCGCATGTATTCGACCGGCATTATACGACGCGCACCCCGAGGGGTGCACGACCGTCTGCGTGCAGGTGCTTACTGCTCTTGAGACCACGGTTTCCACTTGCCTGTATGGGCGCGCTGCGCTAGACTGTTTAGTGCTTGGAATGAGTGAACTGCGCTCTACAGGAGGTGGTATCTGTCTACACTTGGGCGTGCGGTGAGGTGTGACCGTCATCTGAGTATGTCGCGCTTTAAGGAGGTTTGTATGAAGAGGTTGCTGTGTGCATTGTTGGTGGTTGGGCTTGCCGCCCCGGCGTGGGCCGGTATCACGGCGACACGCCTGGAGTACATCGCAGAGAACGACTCTGTGCCCTACATCCGCGACGCGGCCCAGTACGCCATCGATCTTGCCGACGATTTTGAGGACCTGGAGAAGATTCGCGGATTCGTTCTGCAGACGGGCAATGCCGCGTACATCAAGGGCGAGCTGGCGGAACCCAGGCTGTTCGCGCCGTTGATGACGCGCTACGGGGTTACTGAGGACATCATGAAGCTGGCCTGGGAGCGTGCGCTGGGCGGTGTCCTGATGGAGGACTACACCATCGAGGAGCTCGAGGCCATCCTCCTTGCCGACGAGGACGAAGACGTCGCGTTGGCTGCCGAGCACGCGGCTCTGGCGCTGACCGAGGCACTGGTCGCCGGTGGCAACGCCGAGTGGATCTCCCAGCGGATCAGTTTCCAGCTGACCAACCCCGCGTACAAGGACGCCGAGCTCCTGAAGGATGCGTACATCAATGCTCTCGGCATCCTGTGGACAGCAGCGCTGTAGAACCCTTGCGAACATGTGCGTACTACGCGGGGGGCCGCCGGGCCCCCCGCTTTCTTGTGGGAAGCTTGACCGAACGGATGGCACGAGCTGCCTACACGACTGCAGTTGACGGACGCGCAAACCCACACGTATAATGCTGACGATCAACGCACAAGACGCCCCCCGGGGCCGCGGCACAAGGAGGCGGCACATGGAGATCCTCAAGGTGGCATCGACATCCAATCCTAATGCTG
>PUMC01000134.1 GCA_003552425.1 Candidatus Acetothermia bacterium
AGGAAGGTCAGCCCGCACAGGGTGATCGGTCCGATGATCGCCGCGTGGAAGGCGGGGGTCAAACCATCCGTTGCCGATCTCGAGGCCCACTATCTGGCCGGCGGGACCGTCGACCGGGTGGTGCGCGCGCTGATCTCCGCCGACAAGGCGAACATCGCGCTCGACTTCCAGAAGGCCGCGGCCATCGATCTTGCAGGGCGTGATGTGTTTGACGCGGTGGCAATGTCCGTCAACCCGCGGGTGATCGAGACGCCTCGCATTGGTGCGGTGGCCAAGGACGGCATTCAGCTCTTCGCGCTGGCTCGGGTGACGGTGCGTGCCAACATCGAGCGTTTGGTCGGCGGTGCCACCGAGGGGACGATCATCGCCCGCGTGGGCGAGGGGGTCGTGTCCGCAATCGGGTCTGCGGAAAGCCACAAAGCGGTTCTAGAGAACCCGAACTCCATCTCCAAGCGAGTCCTGGAGAGGGGTCTGGACTCCGGAACGGCATTTGAGATCCTGTCGATCGACATTGCCGACATCGATGTCGGACGGAACATCGGTGCGCAACTGCAGACCGATCAGGCGGAGGCGGACCTGCAAGTCGCTCGCGCGCGGGCCGAAGAGCGTCGGGCCATGGCCATCGCTCAGGAGCAGGAGATGACAGCGCTCGTCCAGGAGCGTCGTGCCGCCGTGGTGGAGGCGGAAGCCGAGGTACCCAGGGCGATCGCTGAGGCCTTCCGCAAGGGGCAGCTGAGCATCGGAAAGGTCCAATCGTAGGCGTCCGCGTGATGCCCTAGAATGGGCTGAAGGTCACGGAGGTGACGATGATGAAGAACCGCCGGTGGGTGTTGTGTGCACTCTGTGTGGTGATCGCGGTCGGGTTTGTCCCCGTGGGACAGGGCTTGGAGATCATCCAAGATACGAATCACGATCCCGGTCTTCTCAACCCGGGAGACAGCGGACGCATCCAGCGAATTCGACTCCGTGACCATGACGTGGACGATGACCCAGTGATTCTGAGCAGGGTACGCGTGGAGAATCTGGGTACAGCGAGCAACGCCGAGATCGAATGGGTAAGGCTGACGCTCACTGTCGAGGGTCGCCGGACCGTGCTTGTGGAGAGCGACGGGTTCCCTCTGATGGCACACCTGACGGGCCCGATCGAGGACCGGAAGATTCCCGACAACGGGCTTGGGTATCTCGATGTCAGCATAGGGACAACCACCGCGGTGGTTGACGGGAACACGGTCAGGAGTCAGGTCAGCTTCTGGTATTCCGAGGGAGACTTCGGCGGATCATCCACGGTCTCCGCGGGGCAGGCTGCCGTGTTCACCACGGAAGGTTTCCGTGCGGAACTTCTCCCCAAGACGACGGAGGCCGCGGTGAACCCGGGTGACCCGTTCACGGCCCTTCAGTTCAGGGTCGCCGACGATGGGGCCATGAACCTCGATTCCATCTACCTGACGGGTTTCCGTGTGGATGGACCTGGTGCCCCGGCGATCGCCAAGTGGCTGCTGGTGATCGGCCCGGATGCCTTCGGCCCTCCAACCGTGGAGATCTCCGAAACGGGTCATGCTGAGCTTCCTCCCAACGGCATGTTCGTGGCGCCGCCCGGGGGAAGCCGGGTTGTCGAGCTGCGCGGAGTCGTTGGCACGGAGCCCCCGGACAGGCTTACGGTGAAGCCGACGGTATCGTTCTCCCTCAGGGAGGGGCCCAACACGCGGGCGTTCACCTTTGAGGCCCCTGCGGCTGTGAGCGTCCGCAACGCCGGGTTTGAGATCCTCCAGAACCGCCTGTTGCTGAGGCCTCGCCAGGTGCTGGAGCGGGCGTTCCAGGAGCTCTCGCATTCCGAACTCTATGCCCGGGATGACGATGCCAACACCACGCCCGTGACCGTACACGCTGTCACCGTGACGAACCTCGGGACGGCGGGTCCCGTGGGTTTCGTTGAGGTATGGGATGAAGGCAACAGGCTACTTGGCGTGGCTGATGACTGGGGGCGCATCGACCTTGCCCAGCCCGATGGACGGCTGCTTCGCGTGCCCGATGGTGGGGACACGACCCTGCGGTTCGTCTTGGCCATGGGTGATGGGCTTCCGTTGGGGGCATCGGTCCTTGTGTGCAAAGAGTTGGACGTGGAGGAGGTTCATCCCTCGCTCATCACGCCAACCGATTTCCGCGGGCTGCAGCGTGTGTGCGATGACCAAGCGGTGTTCTTCGGCGAGCCTCAGGTATGGCTGAGGGGTGAGGCCGCAGACGCCGACGTTCAAGAGTCCGTCCAGGTACGCGTGGGAACGGATGGAGAGACGGTGAGACGCCTGCAAGGGGCTCTGCGCTTTGACCACGCTGATCGTGTGGAGATCGTTGCTGTAGCGGCAGAGCGGCCGTACCGTCTTGTGGAAGAGGATGTGCGCATCGACGCGTCGTCGGGACGGGGGGAACTGCGTTTCCTCGTAGAGCTCACCGGCACGAACGCGCGCCCCGGTGATCTGCTGACCATCACGCTCACCCATGCCGTAACGGAAGAAGCGTATGATGAGTCTGAACTCCTGGTGCGCTTGCAGCTGGATGGCGTGAAGCTCACAGATACCGCCGACATCGAGCTGCCGTTCGCCCTTCGGGAACGGGAACTCCGCCGCACGCTTGCCGTGCCTCTGCCGCCTGAGGTGGACGTGCCCGTGGACGTACCCGTGGACGTACCCGAAGAGGAACCCCCTGTCGTTGTGGTCGAGCCTCCCGTCGAGCAGTACCGGGTGGGACAGGTCATCACGCTTCGGTTGGAAAACGAAGCTACCGTCGCTTTGGTCGAGCCGCGGGAAGACGCCGCCGACCGGATCGTCGGGCTCTGGCGGACGCAGTACAACGCGCAGACGGATACCCATGAGCTTGGCATCCCGACCGAGGGGATCGCAGCGGGGCGTTACGAGCTGTGGGCCGACGGAGTGTTGGTGAAGGCTTTCGAACTGCGCGAGTGACCGGCCCGCCTCGGCGGCTACCTACCTGCGCACATCGGTAGGACCGTTCGACCGTGCACGTTGTTGATGAGGATCGCCGCCGAGGCGTACCCGTTTGACCGGGGAGCACAGAATGCCCTCGTATTCGGCAAGCTTCTCTGGTGCGACTGACAGAGCCGATCGTGTGTCTGTTCGGGCCGCATGATGCCCATGGGTACGGGAACGCTGGCTGGTTGCTTCGCGATACCTCCGGTTCAGGAGTTGGACGCACGAGTCCTCTCACGCGAGCATGAGCGTTCTGGTGGAGGCGAGCGGGCTCGAACCGCCGACCCCCGGCTTGCAAAGCCGGTGCTCTCCCAGGCTGAGCTACGCCCCCAAGTGTGTGTGGAAGGAGACCGTCCTTCCTGATTCGGACTATAGCCCAAGCGTAGGAGCCCGTCAATCGCTCATTGTCTGACTGTCCCGTTCATGGCGGTGTTCGTTGTCCTCTCGGTGCACACGTTGCTCGAGCCCGATGAGCGGGAGGTTTTCCGCATCACACAACGCGGGCGGCAGTTCGTGCTTGGCCAGGATGAAGCTGTGCGGAGGATAGATAGTGTGGAGGGGATATCAGATGCGAGGTGCCCTGCCCTACCACAAGGCACTCCGCGGGACGATGATCACGGTAGGAGACTTCAGCCGTGGGAGCAAGGAGGCGGCCCTGTTCCCCGGTGCGGCGCCGATCACTTTGATCAACGGTGACCGCCTGATCGAACTCTTGCTTGAGCACGAGATTGCAGTTATCAGGAAGCCTGTGGACTACTTCGAGGTGGATGAGGAGTACTTCTCTGGGGCTCCTGTCGAAGAGGGAACAGTCGACGAAACTGGTGATTGGGAAGCAGCGGAGCACACACACGGGCCACAGCCATGAGGAGCTCGGGCCGGAGCTTTGGGGTGACATATGCGTGGTGGGCCGCTGGGTCGCATCGGCCGCACGCCCAGGCGGCTCTTCCACTGGCTGGCCAGCGGACAGGAACTCGCCCGCCTG
>PUMC01000103.1 GCA_003552425.1 Candidatus Acetothermia bacterium
CCGGCGAGAGGAATTGAACCTCTGACCTGCGGTTTACGAAACCGCTGCTCTGCCTGCTGAGCTACGCCGGCGTGATCGTCCGATGGTACGCGGTTCAAAGAGCGTGGTCAAAGCTTCGCGCCTCGTTTGGCAAGAGCCGCCGAACGGCCTCAGAAAAAGGGGGAACCGGCGGCCATGTCAACCGGGCTCGATCTTGCTGAAGCGAGCCGTCTGTTCGATCTGTACTGTAAAATGAAAAGGTTGGCCGAAAGAACTGTCCATTCCTACATCGCTCACATGCTGGAACGGGGGCTTGCCAGAGGCACTATCCGAATCCGCATGCGTTCTATCCGTGTTTTCTGCAACTTCCTCGCCCGTGAGGGCATCGTCCCTGTCAGTCCGTTCGCTGGGGTGGAGATCCCTCGTGTTCCGGAGAGATTTCCAGAGGTCCTATCGTCCAAGGAGATCAACTCCCTGCTCTCAGCCTCTACGGGCAAGAGCTTCACAGCCATCCGCAACGCCGCCCTCATCCTGACCGACAAGCCAAGAACGGCAGGGAACGGGCTGTGTTCATCGGTCGCAGGCTGTTCCTCGCGCTTCGCCGCCGGGTCGAGGTACGGGGACTGATGCTTCCTACTGAGGCGCTGTTCTGCCCCCGCTGTGGTGATTGGTTGAAGCAGAGAAACGATGAGCGGATCATCGACTGCGCTCGATGTAGGACAGATACGCCTCGCACAGGCCTTCGATCTGCGCCAGCCCCTCAGGTGCGGCCAGCCCGCGCGCCATGACCTCGCGCTCGAAGACTCCGCTGGCCGCGTCGACGGTCTCCTGTTGGAGCCGATCGTGAGACTACCCAGTCCCTCGACCGAGGCCGACCGCATCGCCACGTCGAGAATGGTGGTGTGGGTCTGCTTCCCGTCGGATCTTCGGCGGTGTTCATGCTTGACAAGATAGCACACTCGTGCACACTAAAAGGCACGTTCGTGCTATCTAGTCCGCGATTGGACGTGGCGACGAGGAGTGGTTAGAGATGACCGCACAGCGCATCCACCGGACCGTCTCCGACGACGGCACCGAGATCGCTGGCCGTGTGCACGGCCAGGGACCGCCCGTGGTCCTGCTGCCGGCGGGTCCGGGCGATAGCCACACCACTTGGCGCTGCATGCTGCCCTGGTTGCGGGAGCGGTTCACCTGCTATGCCATGGACACACGCGGCCGGGGGATGAGCGGAGACCATCCCGATCACTCGCCTGAACGTCTGGTGGCCGACATCACAGCGTTCATCGAAAGCATCGGCGACCCCGCCGGCGTGGTGTCCGCCGGCAACGTCGAATGGGTGCAGGTTGCCGCACACGGCACTTCCGCGGTGGCCGCGGTCGCCGCTTGGGAACCCCTCTTCGAGACGGTGCGGGATGAGGAGGGCACTGCGGTCTTGGATGACGTGTTCGCACGCGTGGGCGCGCTCGCCGACAAGGGGCGTCTGGACGAGGCGGCTCGGGCGTGGGTCGAGGGCCTAGCCACGGCGGGTTTCTACACCACCCCCGAGGACACCGCCAACGATGCGGCCCCGGCGTTCTGGAAGAACTCGAAGGACAACATCCCGCTGTTCCTGCGCCAGTTACGGCTCGAACTCGAGTCCGAGTCGTGGGATCCAGCCAACCCTTCGGTGCTGGCGCAGGTCACCGTCCCCGTCCTGCTGTTGCACGGGTCCCGAACTCACCCCGCGCACGTCGACTTCGTGCGGTACGCAGCCGCGCGCATCGCGGGTGCGCAGGTGCGTGAGATCCCCGGTGCCGGACACTTCGGCTTCTACACGGAGCCCGAGGCCGTCGCCGACGAAGTCACCCGGTTCTTCGCCGCACACTACGCGCGAACCTAACGCCCGAAGGCCGTCACCATCTCCTGCGCCAGCCGCCGCTGGACCGCGTGGCCTTCAGTGCATCTTGCTCTGCTCGCCCAGCATACAACAGGCTGGCCGACTCGGGCCCTCCTCGCTGACAATTTGGGCGCCTGGGGATGCGCACATCGTCAAGAATGACGGGGACAGAGCCCACAATATGATACAATGATCGAGAAAGAGGACCATGCCTGATCGATGCATGGAGGTAATAACATGGTAGAAGCGATACAGTTGAACGGTGCCGAGACGGTACTCGAGGACGAGGCCATTGAAGAGTTGGCCGGCGATCTTGAGGGAGAACTCATCCGCCCCACCGACGATGGCTATCACGAGGCGCGCAAGGTGTGGAACGGGATGATCGACCGCCACCCGGCTTTGATCGTGCGTCCTACCAATACCGACGATGTGGTGCGGGCGGTGCGCTTTGCCCGCCAGCACGATCTGCTTACGGCGGTGCGCGGCGGGGGCCACAATGTGGCCGGCCACGGCACCCACGATGGCGCCCTGGTGATCGACCTTTCGCTGATGCGGGAGGTGAGTGTGGACGCGGGCTTTCGCACGGTGCAAGCGCAGGGCGGTGCCACCCTCGGCGATGTGGACGCGGCGAGCCAAACGCGCGGCTTGGCCGTGCCGTTGGGTGTCGTCTCTGAGACGGGCGTCGCGGGGCTCACGCTCGTTGGGGGACTGGGCTGGTTGCGCAACAGATATGGGCTGACCATCGATAATCTGCTGGAAGCCGAAGTGGTGACCGCTGACGGGCAGGTGGTGCTCGCCAACAAAGATAGCAATGCGGATCTGCTGTGGGGCCTGCAGGGTGGCGGCGGCAACTTTGGGATCGTGACAAGGTTCACCTACCAGGCCTATCCCGTTGGCCCCGATGTGTTCTTTATGATGGTCTTTTACTCTGCCGAGAACGATCGCGAGGTCCTACGGGCCTTTCGCGATTTTGTGGCCCAGGAGCCCGACGAGGTCACCCTGCTGGCCGACCTGGGCATGTTTCACGAGGGGACCGAGGTACCCGAGGAGCTCAAGGGCACTGCCTTTACGGCCCTGGCGGGTTTGTATGCCGGGCGCGCTGGAGACGGCGAGCGAGTGATGGCGCCCCTGCGCGAGATCGCCGAGCCACTGATGGATATGAGCGGGCCGATGAAGTATGTGGAGGTACAGCGTCTCTTTGACGCCGACTATCCGGACGGATCGCGCTACTATTGGAAGTCCACCAATCTGATGGAGCTCACGGATGAGGGGATCGATCGCCTCCTGGAGCACACCCGCCAGCAGCCTTCGCAGCGTAGCACGGTGGACCTATGGCCGCTGGGGGGCGCTGTCAAGCGTATCCCCAAGGACGCCACGGCCTTTTTCGGGCGTGAGGCCGCCTTTGTGCTCAATCCAGAGGCCAACTGGGCCGACCCCGCCGACGATGAGGTCAACATCCGCTGGGTGCGCGACCTGATCGGCAGCATGCAAGAGTTCTCGGATGGGGGCCGTTATCTGAACTTTCAGGGCTTTCAGGAAGAGGGCGACGCCATGATGGAGGCCGCCTTTGGCGCCAGCTATGGCCGCCTGGCCGAGCTCAAGCGCAAGTACGATCCCGACAACTTTTTCCGGCTGAATCAGAATGTCAAGCCAGACTAGTTGGCAGACGCCTCGACCCTCGGGCCATCGCCCACCACTCTCCGCGCCACAGTACCACGCCGAGCTTGGGCCGCCCTCGTCGGTCACCTTGACCGGGACTACGCCGAGGAGGGCGAGCAATGCGTGGCCTTCGGTAACGGCTGTGTGTCCGAGGACCATACCCCGGATGCGTGGGGACGACACCTGCAACTGAGGGAGTGCACGGCCCCTGAGCCAGGCGGTACTTGTCGATGCCCTTGGGATCGATCACTAGGACGTAGCGCGTACATCCGAAAGCCTGAGGCAAAGTAGATGGTGCCGTCCGAAGCTATGGACGCTGCGGTGACCACGCCGGCCTGATCGTCCGATGGTACGCGGTTCAAAGAGCGTGGTCAAAGCTTCGCGCTGCTGTGAAGCCCCCACCGTACGCTGTGTATAATGATCGCCAGAGGGTTGTTTCTCTCGATCG
>PUMC01000050.1 GCA_003552425.1 Candidatus Acetothermia bacterium
AATCCATGGGGAGACCATGGGAAACGCTCCCCCTACCAGCCTGGCACTGGCCTCCGCCAGCGAGACAAGCATCCCATCCAAACCCAGCGCGTTATTCCCCGAGTGCATCATGACCTGGGCCATGGCCACCGCCGCCGCCATGGCTATGCTGGCGGGGACGAGCTGCCTGGCGGTGCCAACAACGGACCTCCTGACCTTCGGCAAGCTCATGCGGAACAAGCCCCAGCTCGCCACGGCCACAAGCGTGAACGGGAACACCCCTGGGCTGTACAGGAAGTTCCAGCTCCAGGTGAGCCCTGTCCCCAATACCTGGGGCCAGCTGATTGAAGGCGCCATGAAGAGTTCCCGGAAAGGAAGCCACACAAGGCGTGTCACCAAGAGGAGTACGATGACCAAGAAGTAGGGGAGCCAGGCCCACAGTACGGACATCGACCCAGCAGGTCCCTGCGATTCGTGGACACGCGCTCCTCCAGCGGGCGCGTCCCCTGGGAAATCCCATCGCTTCTTGGGCTGCAGACGACCACATCGGGCGAACAGGCCCACCACAAGCATCGCGGCCAGACCTCCGCCGATGGACGGCAGCTCTGGGCCGGTCAGGCGCGCCAGCACGTTTTGCGTAACAGCGAATGCCGTCCCGGCCACCAGCGCCATCGGCCAAGCATCGATCGCCCTCCTCCAATCGCCGCGCCTTCCGAACCAAACGGTCAGTGAAGTCACCACCAGAAGCGGCACGATCAGGGCCCCGCCGAGGAAGTGGAAGTTCGCGTTCCACACGGTGACGTCCCGTGTGATCCACGTCAGAAACGGGACGGGCAACGCCTCATGAACATGTGGCACATCGAGCGCGGCACCGATACCGCCCAGTATCGGTGTCCCGACGGCTCCGAAACTCACCGCAGGTGCGTGGCCGATCAGCGCAACCGCTGCTGCAGCCAGTGGGGGAAATCCAATCCCCACAAGCAAAGGAGCAGCAAGTGCTGCAGGCGTGCCGAACCCCGAGGTGCCCTCCACGAGCGTGGCAAATCCAAAGCCGATGAGCAGCGCTTGTATGCGTCGATCCGTGGTGACTTGAAGAAGGCTTGCACTGACTACGGAGAGCGCCCCGGCTTCGCGCAGCGTGTTCAGCAACAGGAGGGCGCCGAATACGATCACCAGGATGGTCAGCGCAGTGAGAACCCCGTTCACCGTAGCCGCGGCGATCCAGGTCATCGGCATCCGCCAGAGCACGCTCGCTATGACGGCGGTGGTCAGCCAGGAAAGCGGCATTGCCTGGAAGGCCGGGCGTCTCAACCCCACCATGAGGATCAGCGCCAGCGCGATCGGCGCGCACGCCCACAAGGCCCTGAATGCAAGCCCTTCCATCATCGCTTCCGTCCACCGCCAAGGGACACCCGACGGAAAGCCGGACCGTGCATCCCAATCCCTCCGAGAACTCCGTCGCCCAACACCATGCGCTCACCCCTGCACCCGCGACTGTGCAACGCCCTTGCGGCGCATTATGCCCCCTTGAGTGCCTTGGCCACACTCCCCAGTCCCCAGTGCCAACGGTATTGAGGCAGCACGCAGCCCTCCGGCTTGGAGACGCTCCGCGACCACGCCCTACCATACATCCCCAGTCCAAAGCGGCTACACGGGACAGATGGTGGCGAGGACACACGTTGCTCACACGGGCGGTATTGAAAACGGTTCCCATCAGGCGGCAGGTGTGTTCGCTCGCGTTACGGCCAATGATCTGGGTCTATGGGTTGTCCTCGCCCAGGTAGCTGCGGAACCGCTCTGGCAGTGGCGGCCCGGACGACGCTTCTACCCCAGCACGCGATGCAAAGCAGCGAGGATCATAGCCATCCTTGAGAGGCCACGAACGGAAGAGGCGCGGGCGGATCGCCCTGTTCGGACAGCGGTAGAGGCATCGCATGCACATGATGCAGGACCAGCCGAAACGGATGCGCCCCCTGTCCAGGCGAATGTTCCCCACAGGACAGTCGGCGGTGCAGGTTCCACAGAGGTTGCACGCGCTTCCAGCGCGAAGATCCTTTCCGAACAGGTTGTCCCCCAGATGCTCCAGCTTCCCCAGCGTCCTTGCCGCGCGGGCTACCAGCGTTGGGGAAAGGCGGCGTTGCACGCCGGCCGCGAGATCCCGAGCCATGGCGGCGGTTCGCCCCCGTGCCCCCTCGAGGAGCCTTCGGTTCCAGTTCTCCGGGTAGGACGATAGGATGTTCGCAGGCATGATGACCTGGTTCTCGTAGCGGACCCGGCAGCCCCATCGTTCCAGCCGATGGCGTATTCCCAGGGTAGCTGCACTGTTCATGGGGTGGGGATCACAGGGAACCGTGATGATGGCTGCCTCACGCGGCGTGCCTCCGTGCGCGCTCTGGCGCAAGTGCGTGAGGAGGCGGTACATGATCGGCGGTGCATCCAAGGCATAGACAGGGTAGAGGAGGACAAGCGTCCGCCCCCCAGTGAGGTCCTGTCCTGGTGTTGCCGTGGTGAGGACACGCTCGACCCGGTGGAGGGAAGTACTCCCCAGATGCGCCGCCAGATGGCTGGATACCATCTCGGTGTTGCCGGTGCCGGAGAAGTAGCAGAGGGTATAGGTGGTCATGCAGGGGAGCGTACCCCCGGATCCGGCACGACGGTTGCTCGGGGACCCTTCCCCGATGTGGGCGCAACACTGCACCACGCGCGTCGTTTCAACTCCCCAACCTCACTCGGCCCAGTGGCCTGGCCGTCACGGCGAGCCTTCGCTGCGTGCGTGCCGCCTTGATCATCAGCAGGAGCAGCAGCCCCGAGGATACGCTGGCGCGGACCGCATACACCGTGGCCAGCACACCCTGGCTGGAGAGCAGCGAGAACAGAGGGGCAAGCATGAGACCGATCCACATGGCGAAGGACTCCGTGTTGCGACGTGCGCGCCACAACCTTCGCACAACCGGGAAGTAAGCGATGACCATGATCGCCTGGATCGAACTGTGAGCTACCTGGTGCTGCCGCGTGGCGAGCCAGGCGAACACGACTGCGATCACAGCGGCCAGACAGCCGTAGTCAAACCGGGAGAAGCGGGTGCTCCTGTCTCCGTAGACTGCGATGAACACCGTGACCGAGATCACAAGGCCAATGTCAGCGGTGTTGAGAATGTTATCCATCGGGGTGAACGATCCCTCACCGAGATAGGTTACGAGGCTTCCCACCGTAGCGATGGTGAAGAACACCCACATGGCGAGCGCAGGGCTGATTGCGCGTTTCCGCAGCAGCCAGCAGCAGCGAAACCCGATCCCGAAGTTGATCGCGCACACGGCCGCGATCGACAGCACCTCCACGAGCACCCCTCCCTTCTCCACCGACACGCAGCCAAAGTGCCCGGCGAACAACAGATCCCTCAAGGAGACCGGTCGGACAGCGGATGAAGTCTAACGTCCAGCAGTGGGTCGGACCATGCCCGGACAGTGTCACTCGACGGACAACGTGCACCGCCCCGACCCCGAGTCGCGTGGCCCAAGAACGCTTTCGGAATATACTTTCAATGGCATATCCCAGTCTGTAGGTGGTCGACGTGCGCAGCTAGCTCCAGGATACGACGTGCGGATGGGCCGGCCTTTGGGTCCGGTCTGAAGCTTGGTGACGCGTCGCTGGGGCTTGCCTGCCACCGATTTCGTTCTTTCCCGCCACTCCGCGCAAGAGCATCCCCGGGCGCCCTGCTCAGCGGTACGCGCACCCCTACGATCCATCCTTCCTCTTTCCTGCGGCAAGCTCCGCCCGACTGCGGGGACGATTGTCTCCCCCGATCATGCTGTGTACTGCGCTCAGCGGACAGACCTCCCGCCCCGCGGGCTGGCCGAGCTGCTCAATAGCAGCGAGGGGGATGCTTGGAGACTGCGTGGCTGGTTGGGCGTTGAGGACGACTGGCTCCGGCGCTGGGATTCCCTTAGCCACGGTGAGCGGAAGCGCGC
>PUMC01000068.1 GCA_003552425.1 Candidatus Acetothermia bacterium
AGCCTGGTGAGGAGCTGCGTCCGGACCTCGTGCGCCCAGCGAACGGGTCCTCCGGGCCCTGCCTCGATCACCGTGGCGTCTTCCGCAAGCACCATCCCGTGGACTCCACGGCGTGCAAGGTGGAGCGCCCATCCTTGCGGGCTAACCTCTTGCCACCTTCCTTCGACCGCCAGGCGGTCTCCAGGGGCGACCACGGAACCGGCCGGGAGATAAGCAAGTACCCGGACGGGTGGCGAGGAGACTTCGAGCTGCAGCGTGACCTGCGTGGACCGCTCGCGGGGATCGGGGGTCCCAATAACGCGTCCGGTGACCTGGGTCAGAAGTGGCAGCTGGTGCACAACGTGCGGTGGGGGAGCCGCGGCCTGCGGCAATGCAAGGCCGATGAACAGAGCGACAACCCACAGGAGCGCCGGACGACGAAGGAGCAACGTACAAAGCAACGCTCCAACAGCCGCCACGACAGCCCACCATCCGCCATAACCCTGTAGCGATGCGGCAGCCCCCAGGGTCACGCCGGCGGCGATCCCCGGAAGCAATGCTCGGTTCATGTCCATTGGCCCATCCCTTGTCAGCCAGTATAATGGAACCAATAGGGGGTGATCGGTCTCGACGGGTGTACCTAGGTGAGGCAGCAAGCGGAGTTCCCGCCATCTCCCAAAACTGGCGGACCGGCAAACAATAACTGCCGACTATTCAAACGTACCTGCCTTCGTCTATAACTAGCGAGGGCCGTTCCACGGACTCCCGCCCACAGGGTCCGATGGGGCGTCGACACGTGGGCTAGCGCCACGCGGGGCGTCTACCGCCGCTGGCTGCGAACTTCTAAGTAGGCTGGGACCCGTGCATCCCGCCCGCGGGAGACACGGATCCGAGATACAAAGCGCGGGCTAAGCTTGTAGAAGCCGATCTGTCGGTGCATTCGGACGCGGGTTCGAATCCCGCCACCTCCACCAGACATACCGAGGTCGCTCGTGGCGTACGGAATGCCGCGGGTGCCCTCGGTTCTTCGTTGTGGACCACGTGAAGCGGATAGAGCTGAGCGGGACATCCCTTCGTTGCGCGCGTCCGAGCGTCCCCATCAAGGCAGCGGGCGGGGACAGCGCTCAGATCAACACGGACTGACCCGAGTCGGCCACCCCACAACTGAGGAAACACCTCACCCACCTGCCGGTCCATCGTAATGCCTCACTAACCCTGGCCGAGAAGGTTGACACCTTACGGTGTGAGCCCCTACAATCCACCACCTTGTGTATGTGAAGGAGGCGTACGATGGCAACAGAGAGGGAGTTCCACGAACTGATCGGGCGTGCGTTTGCGGATACGGAATTTCGCGACACAATGGCAGAAGATCCGCAAGCGGCCGCTAAAACGCTTGGTTTTGAGCTCTCCTCCGAGCAACTCGACCAGCTCAAGCACACAGACCTCAAAGGCTTGTCCGCCGAACTCGAGATGCGTGCCTCAAAGAAGGTTTGGTGACTGACTGTCTGCTCAACGCGTTCCCACCAGTTCCTCCACATCCCAGAGCAACACCGTCCCGTCTCGCGACCCCGAGGCGAACGCTTCCCCGCTGGGAGAGAACGCCACGGACCCGACCCAACCCGTATGCCCGGTGAGGGTGGCAAGCTCCTCCCCCGTTGCCACGTTCCACAGCTTGATCGTGTTCTCCGGCCAACCCGATCCCGAGGCGAGCGTTTCCCCGCTAGGAGAGAAGACAACGGATTCAACCCAGCCCGTATGCCCGGTGAGGGTGGCAAGCTCCTCCCCCGTTGCCACGTTCCACAGCCTGATCGTGTTCTCCGGCCATCCTGACCCCGAGGCGAGAATCGTGCCGCACGGCGAGAACGCGAGCGAGGGAGCCCAGGATGTATGCCCGGTGAGGGTGCGAAGCACCTCGCCTGTGGCCACGTCCCGTAGCTCGATCGTGTTGTCCCACGACCCCAGGGCGAGCGTTTCTCCATCGGGCGAGAACGCTACCGAGAGAATCGATCGCCTATGCTTGGTGACGGTGGCAATCTCCTGCCCCGTCACCACGTCCCACAGCTTGATCGTCTTGTCAACCGACCCCGAGACCAGGAAACTGCCGTCCGAAGAGAACCCGACGGAGGCAACCAGGTCCGTATGCCCGATGAGGGTGGCGATCGTCTCCCCGGTCGCCATGTCCCACAGCTTGATCGCTCTCCCCGACACCGAGGCGAGCATCTCCCCGCACGGGGAGAACGCCACCGAGGTGACCCAAGCCGTATGCCCCGCTAGAGTGACGGTCTCCTTCCCCGTCGCTGCGTCCCACAGCTTGATCGTCTGGTCAAGCGACCCCGAGGCGAGCGTCTTCCCATCCGGTGAGAACGCAACCGCGTTGACCGCGTCCGTGTGCCCAGAGAACGTGATGATCTCCCCTCCCGACGTCACGTCCCACAGCTTGATCGCCTTTCCCGACCCCGAGGCAAGCTTCTGCCCGCACGGGGAGAACCCAACCGAGGTGACCCAGGCCGTATGCCCGGCGAAAGTGGCGGTCTCCTCCCCGGTCGCCACGTCCCACAGCTTGATGGTCTCGTCAACCGACCCCGAGGCGAGGACACTCCCGCACGGGGAGAACGCCACCGCGTTGACCGTGTCCGTATGCCCGGTGATGGCGCAGAGCATCTCGCCCGTCGCCACGTCCCACAGCTTGATCGCTGTGCCCGACCCCGAGGCAAGCTTCTGCCCGCACGGGGAGAACGCTACCGAGTGGACTGGGCGCTTATGCCCGCTGAGGGTGGTGATCTCCCGACCCGCCACCACATCCCACAGCTTGATCGTCGCGTCCCCCGACCCTGAGGCGAGAAGCGTCCCGCAGGGCGAGAACGCCACCGAGCATACCGGCCGCGTATGCCCGCTGAGGTGACGCACAGATTCCAGAGACTCAGTCTCCCGCAGCTCTATCCCAATCGACGTCCCCACCGCCAGCCATGCCCCGTCGGGCGCGTAGGCTACACATCGAACCAATCCCAGCCCAAGCCGGGCAACCGCCCCTGTGGGAAGGCTCATCATCGCGCCCCCCGGTCCCCCTGCCTCCAGCATCCCCACGGCTCATAGCCCAGCGCTATCCCTGCCGCAACCTTCATCCAGTTCGTCACGTCGCCGGCCCCTCCTTCCCGCCAAGTGGCGGCTACCTCTGGTGAGCCACACCCCGAGCCCTCAGGACCGCCTTCTACGTTGTCCGACGATTGCGTCCTCGCGTTCAACGTGAAGTCGTTCCAGCGCAGACCGTCCAGACCTTGTGACCGCGGCAGCGCTGGATGAGAGAACATAACGCATTCACCCTCACGCACCAAGGGTCGCGGTAACACGCACGAACGCAGGTTGAGAGCCTGACATACAGTTTCTCATGGGATTGGCCGGGGGCGTTGTTCCTGTTCGAGCCACTGGTGTGGAGATTTCGTTCGGTGGTTTTCAACAACGGTGTCGACCTGGGCATCATCGAGGTGAGGTGACCGGCCTCCTCGAACACAACGGCACCAACAAGTCGACGCTCGTTCTGGTGCTATGGGGTTGTTCATCCCCGATGCAGGCTCGATATGTGTGGATACCGCGGGTGCGCTGGCCGACCCAACAGCTGCACGCCTTGACCCGACGTGCCTAGGAGCAGATCATTCTGCCCATATGCACTTGGGCAATCATGAGGAGGCCCTTCGATGTCCGAGACCCAAAAAGAGCGTGCCCTTGATATCCGCGTAGCCCGACCGGAGGAGATCGCCGCAGCCGCTCAGGTAACGGCAGAGGCATTCCAGGCGGAGGGCTTCACCAACTGGCTGTTCGACCTGACGCGTCCGGGAGTACGTCGTCGTCTGGCGCGGGAGTTCCTCCTGGCAATCAGCCGGAAGCACGATGCTGGCGACATCTTCTTGGTCGCGGTTCAGGGAGGATCGGTCATCGGAGCAGCCGTGGTCAGCACGCCAGGGCAAC
>PUMC01000096.1 GCA_003552425.1 Candidatus Acetothermia bacterium
ACGGGACAGAACAAGGCGAGATGCTGTCCTTCCGTTGGGATGTTGCGCTCCCGGGTGAGACCTACACCGTCCACTATACGGTGGCCATCCCCGAGGACTTCCCGCCAGGTACCTACGCGATCTCGGGTGACGTGAACGGCGACCCCGTGGGGGGGGATGCAGCCCTGTCCGTGGATCCGGCGGTTCCCGAGGCCCGCGCTTCCGTGCGCGCTGCCCCGAACCCGGTCGCGGGCGGGCCGGTGCGTTTCACCGTGGGGAAAACGGAGGCTTGGGAGGTCCGCCTGCGGGTGCACGACCTCTCGGGGCTCCAGCGTTACGACAGTGGCTGGCAACCCGGTCCGAGCTATCAGTGGCACCTCCAGGACAGCCGGGGGCGCATCGTGGCCGGGGGGGTGTACCTCTACTGGGTGGAGGTGCGGACGCCGGACGGGCAAACTGTGCGCACCCGGGTGGAGCGGCTGCTCGTCGTCCGCTAAGCGCCGGGGTATTTGGAGGTGTGCACAACGTGAGCAACCGATGGCGATACTGCATAGTTCCCTTGGTGATCCTGGCCGTGGGGATCGGTGCCCAGGCCCAGGTGTCGGGGATCGGCGCCGCGGCCTTCCTTCGCCGGGGGGTCGACGCCCGAGCGTTGGCGATGGGCGGGGCACACGTGGCCGTTGCCGACGGCTATTCGTCGATGTACTGGAACCCGGCCGGGCTGGCCCGGGCTGCCTCCCCCCAGGTGGGAGGGATGACCGCGGACCTGTTCGGGGCGGAGATCTTCCTCAACTATCTGGCCGGGATGTACCCCGTGCAACTCGGGGAGCAGCTCCAGACCCCCTCCGAGGAGGTCGAACCCAGCGAACCTGTGCGGTTGGGTCTTGGGGTCTCGTTCACCGAGATGGCCACGGAAGTGCGGGCCTACGATGAGCAGGGCAATCCCCTGGGACTCATCCGTTACAGCGAGGCGCTCTACGGGTTGGGTGTGGGGGCCTGGGTGCCGGGCCTGGGGTACGCGGGAGGCGTGGCCAAGCTGTACCGGTTTGTGGCCCCCAAAGTGGGGGTGGACGGGGGTGACGCCACCGCGCTTGGGTTCGGGTTCGACCTCGGCCTTGCTGCCCCCGTCTGGGAAGGCCTGTGGCTTGGGCTTTCCGGTTCGGACATCGCCGACAGCAGCATACAGTGGAGGAACACCCCCCTCGAACCCACGGACAAGGTGGCCGGCCGGTACGCGGTCGGGGCGGCCTACGTGGCCGAGGAACTTCTCCTTGAGGACGATCGGCTCGTGGGAGCGGTGGACGCGGTGTTCGAGCCGTTGGTGGACGGGCGTGCCCTGCGCGGGGGCGTCGAGTACAGCTTCGGGTTTCTGTCCTTGCGTGGCGGGGCCACGCTGAAGACGGACACCCCCCTCGCCCTGTCTGCGGGTGTGGGCGTTCACGTGATGCAGCTGGGGATCGACGCTGCGTGGGTGCAGAACAGGGAGCTGAATGTCGACGACGCTGTGCACACGCTTGTCGTATCGGCACATTTCCGCTTCTAGCCTTCACATGAAGGATTGGGGCTCTTCTCTCGGGGAAGAACGGTGGAGCGCGCGCGGGGCGGTGTCGGCGGCTGGCTTTACAGACGCTGGTTACGGTTGTATAGTGGCGGGTTAGAGGTCGAAGGTGCTGGCGCGCCAAAGCAGGGCGCAGGTGGTTGGGGGGGTGAGCTTCCCTTGAAGTACGCAACACCAGCGCCGCGCATGCGGTTCTGCGAGGCCCGGTTTCGGGCCCAACCCTATCGCGTGGCCATCAGCCCGCAGCATTCGGGGAGGTCCCCGTTGCCGAGGGTCTATTCCCAACGTACCGCTTATCACGGACAGAAGTCTCGCTTCCCACGGACGGAGCGGCTAGGTTGTCGCTGCCATGTGGCATCTAATGATCGATGTGTGGTGGCAAGCAGGCCATGGTAGGCCGGGTGTCCGAAGCAGCCGGAATGCGTCCCTGCAACGCGTTCCTGGATGGAGCACTAGGGTGGATGAGGCTGCACCGGACGCTCCGCGGCCCAGGGAAGCAGGACAGGAGGCGAAGGATGGGCGGTTTGACGCCAGGGAACTGGGCAGCTAACATACGCGCCGCAGCCCTGGGCGTGGAGCGGGGGGAGCCCGGCAACAGAAGTGCTGTTGGTGTGTTGACCAGGGCAGTGCGGGGATGTATGATGCGGAGTGTGTTGTCGCTCCCCACACCCCGATCCGAGGATTGGGGGATGGAGGTGGTTGGTCGAAGTGGCACGAGCGAAGCGTACGATGGGGGAAACGAGGCAAGGATGGCTAATCAACGGCAAGAAAGCGCCACCACAACAAGTAGCAGGGAAGGAGGTAGCAAGTTGAGGAGCAATAGGCTGCTCATCAGCGTACTGTTGGCTGCCGTGGCACTCACATCGGTCACGGCACTTGGATTTGAGGCGTACTTCTCAGACGCTTCCGGCAACAAGATCACCGAGGTGTGGGAGGGGCGTTCCGTCCATATCGCCGTGGAGGACCCGTACAAGGTCGCCTGTGGTGTGGACTCCTTCATCGCCCGGGTGGTCATCTTCGACTATAAGACGGGGGCCTTCATGGACGTGGAGACCACGTTCGTGGAGACCGGCTACGATAGGGGGATATTCCTTTGGGACCGCGGTTCGGTGCGGGTTGGCGACCGCGTTCAGTGGTTGCCGGTGACGTACAACTATCCCTACAAGCTCGGTGACCGCTGGATGAGCGAGATGATCGCGCTCGACTTCGAGCACGTGCTCGGCCATCCGGACTGGCAGGACGGCAACTGGGAGTACGTTGAGCAGTTCGCCAACGAGACCACCGCCGGCCAGAACACGCCGGTGGCCCGGCGGTTCCAGTTCGACGCCGAGGGGCGGTTCGAGAATCTGGACACGCTGGTGGTCTTGGTTGAGGATCAGCTCGACGGTTTCTGGGGCGCCGGACAGGTCAAGATCAAGCGGACCGAGGCGAAGCTGTTCACGAACTACGAGGACCGCGACGTCTACTACGGCTGCTCGGACATCATCGTGACGATCGAGGATAGGGACGAGTCCCTGTCCAGCGACCGGCCCGACTTTGTTCCGTTCTTCGTCATCGTCAACCCCGGGTCCTGGTACCTGAGGAGCTGCGAGGAAGTGGCGCCGCCGCCTCCGGACAACGACCTACCTCCTGGACCTCCGGACGATAACGATGATCCGCCTCCGCCACCGCCGCCGCCTAACCAGCTGAGCGCGGGTAACGAGGCGCAGCAGTTCACGGACTGCGGTCCGGTCATCAACAATTTCTGTGCGTTCATGCGCTACGGCGGTGTGGACCCGTTGCAGCTGGATCGTGACGGCGTGGCGTTGCCGGTCAACGATCCCATCCGCTGGTTCAACATTTACAACATCCGCTACATCCAGTACCCGCACCCCAACGTACACATGAACTACGCTGGGCAGCACGATCCGTGGAACTGGGCCCCTGAGGCCGACGCCAGCGACAACACCGGTGGTGTCCCTGCGAGCCTCGTCGGCACGGACGGACAGACGAACATCGCCCGCCCCGACGGTATTGCGCGGGTCACGTTCTACGCCCAGGAGACGGGTGAGAACACGGGCGTGTTCAAGTTCAACTTCGGTTCGCTCGATCAGCTACAGCAGCGGCTGGGCTTCGGGCGCTTCCCGGCGGGGACCACGATCGCGTTCTACTATGTGGACCCGAACGACTTCTCCGACATGGCGGTGACAACGATCACCGTGGCCAGCGCCTACAACCGCTCACGGGTCACGTTCACCGATCGACACGGCAACCCCACAGACACGCGTCGCTTGGGCGAAGATGCCCTCTA
>PUMC01000043.1 GCA_003552425.1 Candidatus Acetothermia bacterium
AAGTCAACGCTGTTCACCCGCCTCACCGGAGCGGAGGTGCTCGTTGAGGATAAGCTGTTCGCCACACTCGACACCCGGGCGCGAGCGTTGGAGCTTCCGGGAGGAGGACGAACCGTGGTTACGGACACCGTGGGGTTCATCCGGAAGCTGCCTCATCAACTCATTCCTGCCTTCCAAGCAACCATGGAGTCCACCCGCGAGGCATCGTTGCTGCTCAACGTGTTGGACGCCTCCTCCCCCCACGTCATGGAACACCACGCCACAGTTCGTGAGGTGCTTTCCAAACAGGCGTTGGCCGATGACCTGCCCTGGCCTCCGGTATTGCACGTGCTCAACAAGACCGATGCCGTAAGGTCCATCGAGCAGGAAGCCCTCTGTGCTCGCGCGCAACAGGAGATCCACCCACACGCTTGTGTGTCCGCCAAGACGGGAGATGGCTGGGAGGGGTTGCTCAAAAGCATCGAGGAAATGTTGGATCCCAGCTTCGCACACGTGCTCGTCCGCATCCCCTGGGACAGGCAGGACCTTCTCTCCTGGCTCGCCGACCTCGGACGGCTGGAACTCCTCCCCGACACCGATTCCCTCTGCGCGCGCGTGGTGGTTCCCGTCGCTCAGCTCAGCCGCATACAGAACGTGTCGGGGATCACGGTGCTGGAACCGTCGAACTAGTCGAAGATCGATCCTCACCGCGCGAGGAGTCCCTTGCATACGCGGCGGACAATGGGAACTGCCGTGTCAAGTATCCTTCTTGAGTACATGCCAAGGGAGCTCTTCCCGCTCCCCATCCGCCCACTGAATGCTAAGGAACTCACGGAAGATGTTCACCCCTGTCACCTTTCCCTGTCGTCCGTCGTGTTCGATGCGGCTTCCGACGCGCGGAAGATCAGCCAGTGCGTCGACATACTGCTGGTGTTCGTAGCTCAGACAGCACATCAGCCGCCCACAGACACCGGTGATCCTGCCCGGGGAGAAGTGCAGCTGCTGATCAAAGGCGATCTCCAAGGGAATCGGCTTCAGCTGCCGGAGGAAGCTGCGACAGCACACCGCCAGCCCACACGGTCCCACGCCGCCTAGCACACGTGCCTCGTCGCGCGGCCCGACCTGTCGCAACTCGATCTTGATCTGCAACGCTCCACCCAGCCTGCGCAGCAGCTCGCGAAAGTCCACCCGGCCCGGCGCGGTGAACAAGAGCCGCAGGAACCGACCGCGCAGCTCCATCTCCGCAGCGATGAACTTCATCGTGAGCCCCAGATCCAGAGCGATGTCCTGCGCCTGCCCGCGGTGCTCCTGTGCTTCCTCCTGGAGCTGCGCGAAACGTTCAAGTTCCTCGCGAGACGCCAGCTGCACAAGCGATGCCTGAGGCTCATCACCCTCGTGTTCGGGGGACCGAAGTACACGAACAGGCCACAGGCCTCGTCCGTCATCTTCGATCCAGCATGAACCGGCACAACCCACGTCACCCTGCCACAGGGCCGTGTGCACATCTGGTATACATCCATGGCGCGCTACAATCGCCTTCATCTTCTCCTTGGCCAAAGGAGGATCACCTCCATGAGGAGTTGCGCATTCGCATTGCCATCGAGTTCCCCTCTTGAGAGCGAGATCTTGCTCGCCCAACCCGGCACACACCAGCCGGTCCGGCGCAGAAACACGAGCAGATGGTGAAGAAACCGTTGGCAGGAAGCTCTACCATCACCGGCAACCTGTCTGGCCAGGTACAGGACATCGGCGAGCGGAGCATCGGCCAGGCTCCGTGCAGCTGTCCACACGAGCGCACGTGCCCGCAGGGGCTCCTCCGCCAGACCAGTCCATCGATCGGCAAGCTCGACAAGCGGCAAGGACGAGAGTTCAGCAAGATACGCTTGCCACAGGGCACGCGGGCTCCGCTCATCCTCAAGTACAGCGCGTGCACGTTCCCCTTCCTGCTCGAGAAGCTCCATGAGCAGCGCGCGGTCGTCACCATCAACACCGCGTTCATCAAGGGACGCCACCCACTCCGGTGCTGTCCACCGAGCGATACACCTTGAGCGGATGGTGTCGAGCACGTGCTCCGGTCCCCTTGCATGGAGGAGATAGGCCATGTAGTTGGGAGCCTCCTCCAGGGACTTGAGCAGTACGCTGGTCGCTTCGCGGGACAACCGTTCCCCTGGCCCGATGACGACCACCTTCTGCCTCGCCTGCATCGGAGCATACCGGGTCCAGAGAAGAACATCGCGGACATCATCGATGCCTATGAGCGCCTCTCCGTCCGGCGCTACCTCACGGAGATCGGGGTGACCCCCGGGAGGGGCCTCGAGCAACACACGGGCTTTCTCCCAAGCCGACGCTCGAGCCGAATCCCCGAGGAACAGCAACGGGACAGAGGATCGCATGTAGGAACGTTACGACGCCACATGCGTTGACACAAGGCTCGAAGACCACGCTGTTTACCTTGCAGATATAGGCTATGTATAATATGTAGAAATCACGCCTGTAAACAGCTATACTGTACGCAACAAGAGGTGGAGGTGATGTTGAAGATGGCTCGTCGTAAGCAGACCGGGCAACCGTTTGATGTCGAGCACACCGCGAAGCTCTCGCTCTATGTCCCGCTACATAAGGGCGGGGCGACGGTGCTGGAGCGGCTCCGCAAGATCGCGGAGCGCGACGACCGATCGCTGAACTACCTTGCCGTGCAGGCGATCCTGGAATTCCTCGATCGCAGAGAGCAACGGAGCTGATCACCCACAAGCGCGGCTCTGGACGACGAACCCCGTTCACGAGTACGCTGTGGGCATGACCGATGACCCATTGAGGGCGGTACGCGAACGGGCGGCCCAGATCGCTCGCCGGGCTAGCCACGTCCGGCTCGCTCTCGATAGTATCGACGCGTACGCTGAGACGCTCGAGGTGAGCCGGACACTCTGTCCCGAGCTTGATCCTGCGAGCCACTACGTCGGTCACGGAGAGGGTACGCTGGCGTTCATCCTCATACTGGACAGCATTAACTTCGGTTCCGGGTACTTCCCTCATCTCCGCAAGCTCCCTGGCAAATCCGGTTACTTCACCGTTGCCACCGCACTCACCGATCACTTCCGCAAGCGTGGCCCCTGGAGTGCCGCCGAACTGGCGGCACTGACCCCTCGATGCTGTGCCCAAGTCCTGGGCCAGACGATGTCGGCTCCAGTGGGAGAACTGATGCGCATGTACGCACGCGCGCTCAACGACCTTGGAGCGTTGCTCCTCCGACGCCACGGAGGGAGCTTCCGCGAACTCGTGAAGGCCGCGGACGGAAGCGCAGTACGGCTGGTCCAGGAGCTCATCCGCATGCCGCTGTTCAACGATGTTGCCCAGTACGACAATGTAGCGGTCCCCTTCTACAAACGTGCACAGCTGACAGCCGCGGACCTGGCGCTTGCGTTCAACGGTGAGGGGCCCGGAGCGTTCAACGATCTTGCCTCTCTGACGATCTTTGCCGATAATCTCGTTCCCCACGTGCTCCGGTGCGACGGCCTGCTCGTGTACGAGGATCCCTTGAGCAGGACGGTAGACAGCGGCACCCTTATCCCAGCTGGTTCCGCCCAGGAAGTCGAGATCCGTGCCTGTGCGGTACACGCGGTGGAGTGTCTTGTGACCTCGCTGCACCAAAGCGGAACGGACACCACCGCGATGCAACTCGACTACCTGCTATGGAATCGGGGCCAGGGGAGCGCGTACAAAGCGCGCCCCCGCCATCGCACGCGTACCCCTTTCTACTGACGGGCACACGGGGCAGCTATACTTCCAGAAGTCCACGAAAGGAGGTGGTCAGATCATGCGCATCCCCCGCATGCTGTTCCGCGTGAAGTCCCGCGACATCGAGGCGGAGGCGCGGCGAATGGTGGACGCGTTCGGCATCGACGACGTCGAGATCCGCCGCGATGACACCATCGCTGATGCTTGGCTGGAGGACTACCAGGCTTCCCGAACCGTGTACGGGCTACAGGAAATCGAAGAGTACCTCACGGACTTGACCCGTTCATGACCACCTCCACACGTGCTGGTTCGTCCCTCGAGGGGCTCCGCGATACCGTTCGGCGCACGATACTGGTGCGCCGGATTTCCCTGGGCATGTTCTGTCTCGTGGCGGCAGTGGTCGTCCTCACATCGGAGATCTCACCGCTGAACCCCCTGTTCGCCATCCCGTTCAGCTGGCTGGTGCTGACCCTTCCCTTTGAGTGGCTCATCCGGCGCCAACGGTCCGTGGACGGTGTCCATCGTGTCCATGCAGCGTTTCTGGGGGCGGAGGTATTCCTGGTAGCGTTCATCGTCCACCGCATGGGCGGCGTGATGTGGATTGGCGTCGTCTTCTACCTGTACTCCGTGATCTACGCCAACTTCTTCCTTCCCAAGTCCCTCGGTTACGCCGTCACCGGGCTGGCCGTGGGAAGCTACACCGCCGTGGCACTCATGGAGTTCACCGGGATACTGCCGCACACCCCCTTGTTCCCTGTCGACGGCCCTCTGCACCGGCACCTCCCCTACGTGATCACCACGGTGGTGGTCGGGGGGATTGGCCTATACGCCGCGTTGACGTTTACCGTGCGAGCATTCGCAGGGATGTACGAGCGGCAGGAGCAGGAGTTGGTCCGCAGGCAGGAGGGCCTGAAGCGTCTCTCTGCGCGTCTCCTGTCGGCCCAGGAGGAGGAGCGTCGCCGCATTGCCGGGAAACTCCACGACGAGCTCGGACAGCTCCTGGCAGCCGCCCGGTGGGCAATGGCCTCCGGCGAGCCTGCAGAGGCGGAGAAGCTGATGGAACAGGCCATCGAGGGCACACGAACACTGGCCCGGGATCTGCGGCCACCCCTTCTTGATGAGCTTGGTGTGGGACCAGCCCTACGGCACCTTCTTGAGCGCGTTCAGTGTTCCTCCGGCATCCATGTGGAGGCGGAACTGCCCGAAGGGCATCTTCCCGAACCGGCACAGACGGCAGCCTTCCGTGTGGTGCAAGAAGCCCTGGAGAACGTCATTCGCCATGCCTGTGCCCAACAGGTCCACACTGAGGTGCGACGGGAGAACACCATGGTGGTCGGTTGTGTGACCGACAACGGCGTCGGTTTCGCAGAGGGGAAGGTGCAAGAGGGACTGGGACTCTCAGGCATGCGTGAGTGGGTCGCGCTTGCGGGTGGCGAACTCAACGTGAGATCGTCTCCCGGGAAGGGTACCCAGATCACGTTTCGGCTTCCGCTGGCATGATCCGCGTGCTGATCGTCGACGACCACGCACTCGTGCGCGAGGGACTGTCACGCCTTCTGCAGCGTGCCGGATGTTGCGTGGTGGGAGAAGCTTTCGATGCCGCATCCGGCCTCGCCCTCGCCGAACAACACATGCCCGATGTCGTCCTATGGGATCTGATCATGCCCGGAGGCGGTCTCCACAGCCTGCGCGAGCTTCCCGTGGGACCGCGGGTCTTGGTGCTCACCGCAGTGGACGATGTGCTCCTGGCCTCCGAGGTACGCCGTGCGGGGGCTCACGGCTACCTCCCCAAGACGGTGTCCGCCCAAGAACTGGTCGATGCCGTCGTGCGTGTTGCTCGTGGCGAGCCCGTGTTTCCCCCCATCCCGGACCTCAGCCCTCGCGAGATGCAGGTGCTCGAACTCGTGAGCGGCGGGTGTTCCAACTGCGCAATCGCCAAGGGACTGAAGATCTCCGTCAAGACGGTGGAGGCACACCTTGAGCGCCTCAAAGAGAAACTCGGAAAAGAGAGTACCGCCGAGCTCCGGGCGTGGGCAGCACGCCGCTGATTAGTGCACTCCCCCTAATGTCCCCCCTCGGCTACAGGGTTACCATGGATGTCGATATGCCTGTGCGCGTGGTGGTTGCGGATGATCATGGCGTGGTGCGGGGAGGGATGAGCGCCATCCTCTCCGCAGCAGGTTGCCAGATCGTGGGGGAAGCGGCGGATGGGGCCGAGGCGTGGTCCGCTGTCCGGCGCTTGCGCCCTCAGGTGGCAGTGCTTGACGCAGCACTGCCCAGGCTTTCCGGGCTGGAAGTGGCAGCCCGCATCGCCCGGCGCCTCCCCGAGGTGAGCGTGGTCATGGTCTCCATGTACGACGAGCTGGCCTGGCGTACCGAGGCGGCACGTGCCGAGGTCGCCGCCTATGTGCTCAAGGGACAGGGCCCCCAGGTGTTGATCGACGCTGTCCAAGCAGCAGCTCAAGGCGAGCGGCAACTCGAGGTGTCCCAAGGCCGGAGGCTACCCCTGACGTCACGCGAACGCGAGGTGGTCCAGCTGATCGCCGAAGGCTACGGAACGCGGGAGGTTGCCGACCTTCTCAGCCGTGCTCCCGCCACGGTCCGTGCACACAAGGCATCCGCCATGCGCAAACTCAAGGCGCACACCACCACCGCCTTGGTCCAGGCCGCGTTGGACTGCGGCGTGCTTCGGACACCAAGAACTCGGGAGGTGCCCGGTGCGTGACGTGTTGCACGGTTACCGTCTGTCCATCGCCCGTGCTCTTGAGGAAGCGACACCTTCTGACGGGCCGTTGGCGCAGCTGGTGCGCTATCCGCTGGGGCTGAGCGATGCCGCTGGCGATCCCGGACCGGGTATCGGCGGCAAGCTCCTGCGTCCGTGTCTGACGATGCTGGCCTGTGAGGCGTTGGGCGGTGATCTGCGCAGTGCGGTGCCTCTGGCCACCGCGCTTGAGCTCGTGCACGTGTTCTCGCTCGTCCACGACGACATTCAGGATGGGGACACCGTCCGTCGGGGGCGGCCGACAACCTGGCGGGTGCTGGGCTCAGGCCAGGCCATCAACGCCGGTGATGCCCTCCTTGTGCTGGCGCTGCGTACTGCCCAGGAAGGCCCGTTGGCGATCGACCTGTCGACCCAGGCCATGCGGGCGTTGCTTGCCGCCACCCAAAACATGATCGAAGGGCAGGTCCTCGACCTTGACATGCAGAAGGACGGAGGCGGCACAGCCGCGTACATGGAGATGGCCCGTCTGAAGACGGGCGCTCTGTTGGGCTGCGCCTTGGAGTTGGGTGCATTGTCCGCCGCATGTCCCGAATGGGCCTCGCAACATCGGCGGATGGGTGAGGAATTGGGTTTAGCCTTCCAGATCCAGGATGACATGCTGGGACTCTGGGGTGACCCCGCAACCACGGGGAAACCGGTTGGGGGTGACCTCGATGAGGGTAAGCGCTCTTACCCGCTCGCCCTGGCGATCGAAGCCGATCCTGCGCTCGACGCGCTGTTGCAAGAGCAGCCCGTGCCCCGGAAGCACATGCTCGAACGCCTGGACAGCATGGGGATCCGCGACCGCTGTGACAAGGAAGCCCACGAGAGGCTGAACGCTGCCCTGGAGTACCTGGCGGCCTTGCCGTGGAAGGCAGCGAGCCGACAGGCATTCGAGGAGCTCGTCGGGCTGTTGGCGGCGAGGGAGGCCTGATATGGGACGTCCTTGGGCGTTGAGCTGGGAGCTGGCACGCTATCTGTGGAGCTTGAACCGCAAGGTGCGTAACGGACAGCTGGAGCCGATCGTACTCATGCTCGAACCGCTCGAGGCATGCAACCTCCGCTGCGCAGGATGTGGCCGCGTCAGGGAGTACGCCGACCACATGGACGTACAGATGACACCTGACGAGGCCCTGAGCATCGCCGAGGAAACGGCCGCACCCATTGTGTCCCTCTCGGGGGGCGAACCCCTCCTCCACAAGGGGATGAGCGACATCGCCCGAGGCCTCACGGAACAGCGCCGATGGGTGTTCTTGTGTACCAACGGCTTGCTTCTTGCCGAGCAGCTGGACCGCTTCACCCCGGATCGCAGACTCTGTTTCGTGGTCCACGTGGACGGTACGGAGAACGTTCATGACGAGGTCACCGGGAGTCCGGGAGCCTACGAAACCGTGGAACAAGCGATCAGGGAAGCCCTGCGCAAGGGGTTCCGAGTGGCCACGAACACCACGGTATTCCACGGTTCCGATGTCGAGGACCTCAGGAGGCTGTTCACCCGGCTGACAGACATCGGTGTCGAAGGGCTGATGCTCTCCCCCGGTTACGCCTACGAAGCCGTACCTCAGCGCGAGCTGTTCCTGAAACGCACGGAAGCGCAGCGCGTGTTCACGCAACTCCTCAACGGCAACATGAAGTTGCCGCTCTACGACAACCCACTGTTCCTCGACTTCTTGAAGGGACAGCGTAGCTACCCGTGCTCGGCTTGGGCTGTGCCCACGCGTACGGTGCTGGGCTGGCGGCTTCCCTGCTATCTCATCGCTGATCGGCACACGGATGACCTCCAGGAAATCCTTCAGCCCAAGCTCTGGGAAGGCTTTGGTCCTGGGCGGGACCCACGTTGCGCCGGATGCATGCTCCATTCGGGGTTCGAACCCGCCAGCGCACTGGACGCCGCCGCCCACCCGTGGAAGCTCCTCACAAGGAAGGTACGGCAATGACGGTGCTGGCCGCACTGCGTACGGAACTCCTGTTTGTGCGCCCCCCCAGGCAGAGGCTGGGCGTGGGGGGACACCGCTGGCCTTCCGTGGCTGCACGCTTCCGCCGGCAACCCCCAAGCGCTGTGCTGCTCATCGGTTTCTCGGGCGGCCTGCGCGCGGACCTCTTGCCGGGCGACGTTGTACTGGCGTCCGAGGTACTCGGCAACGGGCGTTTCCGTCCCCATGATGCGCTGCTTGAACGAGGACGCGCTGCCCTTCCTGAAGCAAGGCTCGGACCAGTGTGCACGGTTAGCACCATCCTCAAAGCACAGGACAAGGCTCGCCTGGGGCTGGAGGCACTTGCAGCAGACATGGAATCGGCTCGGCTGATCCCCGAACTCGAGGCCATGGGCATCCCCTGGTTGGTGCTACGTGTTGTGCTGGATGCGCTGTGGGAGGACCTCCCGGGGAGGATCGGCCAAGCGGGGTGGGCCGCCCGGGGACTGGCGTGTGCGAGGCGTTTGGGAACCCTAACCCGCCAGGTGGCGCCGTCGTTCGTGGAGGCAGCGGCATGACACGGAGCGTGAAGATCGGTCCTCTGACCATCGGCGGGGGAGCGCCCGTGCTCGTGCAATCGATGACGTCGGTATCGCCAACCGACATCGTAGGGACCGTGGACCAGCTACGACGGCTTCAGGCTGCCGGATGCGAGATGGTTCGTCTGGCAGTCCCGGACGAACAAGCCGCGCGGGCACTTGCCACCGTGAAGCAAGAGGTCACACTGCCTCTGGTCGCCGACATCCACTACGACCACCGCCTGGCCCTCCTGGCCCTGGAAGCAGGGGCAGATAAGCTGCGGCTGAACCCAGGAAACCTCAAGGATCCCGACAAGATCCGTGCCGTGGCCCAAGCTGCCGGTGACCGTGGCGTCCCTATCCGCGTGGGTGTCAACGCAGGTTCTGTGGACCCCAAGTTCACCAACGGTGGCACCCCCACCCCACGGGGACTCGTCGATGCCGCGATGTGGCAGGTTGAGCTCCTCGAAGGCGCGGGCTTTCACGACATCGTCATCTCGCTCAAGGCCCATGACGTACCGCTTACCGTGGAGGCGAACCGTCTTCTGGCGAAGGCATCGAACTACCCGCTGCACCTGGGGATCACCGAGGCAGGCACACCATGGAGCGGGGCCATCCGCTCCGCAGTTGGCCTGGGCCTCCTGCTCGCCGATGGAATCGGAGACACCCTTCGCGTATCGCTTTCCGGAGACCCAGTGGCCGAGGTGGATGCCGCTTGGGAGATCCTGCGCAGCCTGGAGGTTCGCCAGCGCGGCGTGAGCTACGTTGTGTGCCCAACCTGCGGCCGCACAGGGGTAGACATCCCGGGTATCGCCGAACAAGTCCGCATAGCACTCGCCGACATCGTATCACCGCTCTCGGTGGCCCTCATGGGCTGCCCGGTCAACGGTCTTGGCGAGGCCAGCCGCGCCGACTTCGCCCTCGTGGGAGGGCGGGGGCACGGGACGCTCTACGAAGCCGGTCGCGTGGTGCACCCCAAGGTGTCCGAGGACCGGCTCGCGGACGCGCTCGTTGCGCTTGTCCGAGCAACGCTCACAGGAGGTAGCGATGACTGACCTCAGCCACAACGTGGAAACCGCTCAGAAGACGCAGGATGCGGCTTCCCGCGACGCGCTGAGGAGAAGCCTTGAGGATTCCCTGGAGCGTGGGGCGAACTGGCTTCTCGACCAGCAGTACCCGGAGGGTTTCTGGTGGGGCGAGCTGGAGAGCAACGTCACGATCACCGCTGAGCATCTGATGCTTACGCACATCCTGGGGATCGGTGAACCAGAGCTGTGGCGGGCGATCGCGCAGTACCTGCTGCGCACACAACGCTCTGACGGCACATGGAGCAACTGGAAGGACGCTCCGGGAGACCTCTCCACAACGGTAGAGGCGTACGTGGCGCTCAAGATGGCCGGCGTGGACCCGGCAACGGACGCCATGACCAGAGCGCGCGCCTGGATCTTGGAGCGCGGCGGGATCCCCAGGACGCGGGTGTTCACCAAGATGTGGCTTGCCCTGTTGGGGGAGTGGCCATGGGAGGCGACCCCCATGCTGCCCCCGGAACTGGTGCTCTTGCCGAAATGGTTCCCGATCAACCTATACTCCTTTGCCTCTTGGGCACGGGGCACGATCTTGCCCCTGGCCGTGGTGCGTGTGAAACGCCCGGTCTACCCCCTTCCGGAAGAGGCGCGCGTGGATGAGTTGTTCCCAGCAGGGAAGGAAGCTGCTGACTACGCGCTGCCGGCGAAGCCCGGTGCTTGGGCCGTGTTGTTCCGCGTTGCCGATCGCCTGATGCGGCTGTGGGAGCGCCTCCCGTGGAAGCCCCTTCGCAGGCGGGCCCTGCAGGCATCCGAGGAGTGGATCCTGGCCCGACAGGAAGCGGACGGCTGCTGGGGTGGCATTCAGCCGCCGTGGGTGTACTCGCTGATCGCCCTTCAGACGCTTGGGCACGACGTCCAGAACCCGTGTATGCGTAGGGGGATTGATGGCTTTGAACGCTACGCGATTCGCGAGGACGGCACCTTCAGACTGCAATCGTGCATCTCACCGGTATGGGACACAGGACTTGCCCTGCTGGGCCTCCTCGACGCCGGACTGCCACCCGATCACCCAGCACTCGTGAGAGCCGGTGAGTGGCTGATCGAAGAGCAGATTTTTGTCGGTGGGGACTGGCAGATGCGCTGCACAGCCCCTCCTGGGGGGTGGGCGTTCGAACTGGACAACGACGTATACCCCGATACCGATGACACGGCGGTTGTGCTCATGGCATTGGACCGATTGGAGTTGCCGGAAAGGGCTAAGGCGTTTGCGCTGTCGCGTGGGAAGCGCTGGCTTGTGGGCATGCAATCACGTGGCGGTGGCTGGGGAGCATTCGACCGCAACAACACCCGTACGTTTCTCCGTAAGATCCCGTTCGCCGATTTTGGCGAGCTGCTCGACCCACCGTCAGCGGACGTAACCGCCCATGTGGTGGAGTGCTTGGCACAACTCGGTGACCGTAACGACCAACGCGCGGTGACCCGAGGGGTGAAGTACCTGCTCAGGGAACAGGAAGAGGACGGTTCCTGGTATGGCCGGTGGGGCGTCAACCACATCTACGGCACCGGTGCGGCAGTCCCCGCGCTGGCTGCCTGCGGTGAGTCGCCCGCCTCACCAACGCTGAAGCGCGCCTGTACGTGGCTTCTCGGGAAGCAGAACGATGACGGCGGCTGGGGAGAGGATGTGCTGAGCTACCATCGCAAGGAACTCCGGGGAACCGGGCCGTCCACAGCATCGCAGACCGCTTGGGCCCTGATGGCTCTATTGGCCGCCGGCGTGCGGGAAGAACCCATCGAGCGCGGAGTGGCTTACCTGACGCGCACGCAGACTCCCGAGGGAACCTGGAAGGAGGAAGCGTTCACCGGGACGGGTTTCCCCACCGACTTCATGATCCGCTACGACCTATACCGACACTACTTTCCCATGATGGCGTTGGGGCGAGCTCGGGAGGCGTTGCGATGATGATCGAGTTGGCCCAGGTGTACGGCTTCTGCCCCGGCGTCCGCCGCGCCGTGGAGATGGTCAACCGCCATCTCCACGGGGATGGGCCGTTGGCTACCTTGGGGGCGATCGTCCACAACGCACAGGTGGTGGATGCGCTTGCGGCCCGGGGAGCACGCGTTGCGGAGAGTCTGGAGGCCGTCCGTGAACCAGCCGTGGCCATCACCGCGCACGGGGCAGGTAAGGCACTGTACCAAGAGCTCGCCCGACGGGACCTTGAACTCGTGGACACCACCTGTCCCATCGTCAAGCGTGCTCAGGAGGCGGCAAAACACCTGGCGGAGACCGGTTACGCAGTGATCATCTACGGGGAGGCGGCGCATCCGGAGGTGAAAGGGCTCCTTAGCTGGACCGAAGGCCGGGGTCATGCCACGCTGGACCCCAACGCCGTTCCCCCACCTCGCGGAGGAAAACTCGCGGTGATCTCGCAGACCACCAAGGGCCAGGAGGCGTTCTGGTCCTTTGTGAAGCACATGGTCGAACACATGAAGGCGAGCATGCAGGAGATGCACGTTGTGGACACCACATGCCCGGAGACGGGAAGGCGTTACGACAGCGCACGGGAGCTGGCCCAAAGGGTGGACGCCATCCTGGTGGTGGGCTCGCGCAACTCCGCCAACACACGGAAGCTCGCCGAGACATGTCAGGAGACAGGGGTGCGCACACACTTCATCGAGTCGGCGGACGAGATCGAAGGGCATTGGTTCAGCGGCGTGGACAGGGTGGGGGTAACAGCCGGCGCGTCGACACCCGACGAAGCGATCGAACAGGTGATCGAACGCCTAAGGGCGTTGAGCAGAGGAGGGATGTGACATGGAAGCTCCAACGAGCGTGCACCATACGGTGCGGCCACAGATACAGACGTTATCGTTCAGCGTGCTGCCCGATCGGGCACCACAACTCATCGACATTACGGAGAAGGTGGAACGGCTCATCGCACAAGCGGGTGTGTCCTCGGGGTTCGCTGTCGTCTTCTGTAGGCATACCACCGCAGCGATCCGCATTAACGAGAACGAACCGCTGTTGCTCTCCGACATGGAGGAGTTCCTCGAGCGTGTGGCGCCGAGAGAACGCTATTACCGGCACAACGACTTCTCGATTCGTACCCATAACATGACCGACGATGAGTGTCCCAATGGCCACGCCCATTGCCAACACCTGCTGCTGGGAGCCTCGGAGGTCGTGCCCCTCCAAGAGGGGCGGTTGTCGCTAGGCCGTTGGCAGAGGTTGTTCTTGGTGGAGCTTGACCGGCCAGGGCGGGAACGTGAAGTGCTCGTTCAGCTATTCGGGTGCGCATGAGCAACGAAGGGGAACCGCTCCGCAAGATCCCGCCAGCAGAGCGTGTGCTGTTGCTCCCCCATTGCCTCCGCCCCAGCGCCACCTGTCCCGGCAGGCCTTCCAAGGAAGGGTTCCAGTGTCCCGAGGACTGTCAGGAGCCCTGCGCCATCCGTCGCCTCAAGGAGGAAGCACTGGCGTTGGGTTACAAGGCCGTGTGCATCGCTCCAGGAGGCGCACTGGCATTGCGCTTTCTGAAAGCCCACGAGCCCAAAGGGGTGGTGGCCATTGCCTGCCAGAAGGAGCTCACTGAGGGCGTGGAGGCCAGTGCCGAGCTGGAAGGGACCGTCCCGGAGTTCGCCACCCTCCCCCTTTCCGAAGACGGCTGCGTGGACACCGAAGTCGACCTCGACGCGGCCTTGGAGCTCCTGCGACACGGCGCCGAGGTCCGTTAGGGCGGGGTGCGGCGCAAGCCTACGATGCTCACGATCGCCCTCCCCGGGTTCGCGCACATCGAGCCGTGGGCTGGCGAGCCCCCTTCCCGTTAGCACGATGCTGCCCCCTGATCAGGATCGATCCTCCCTTGTGCCGCTCATGGGCGTGCAGACCTTCACCCAGCGTTCCCATCGCGGGTTGACGCACAGGCCACCGAACAGTAGGATGATTTCGCAAGCACACGCTATGAAGCGCAATAGGAAGAAGCCACGACAGATGCTGACCGCGCATCGACGCCAGATGACCCTGGAAAGGGTGCGGGAACGGGGCGTCGTGAAGACCTCAGAGCTGTCCCAGGCTTTTGCCGTGTCCGCCATGACAGTGCGTAACGACCTCAACGCCCTTGCCGAGCAGGGTTCTCTGGTCCGCATCCACGGGGGCGCCATGGCCAAGGGCTGGCTTACCAACGAACCTTCCTACCAAGAGAAGACCGCCCTCCAGTTGGAGGAGAAGCGAGCCATCGGCACCAAGGCTGCCCAACTTGTCAAGGAGGGCATGGCTGTGTTCATCGGAAACGGAACCACCACGATGCACGCGGTACATACCCTCGTCAAGCATCCACCAGGCCGTTTCCGAGCGTTCACCAACGCGCTCAACCACGCCATGGAGCTGACCCAGATCCCTGACGCCGAAGTCTATGTACTGGGAGGCTATCTCCGCGGGGTGTCCTACGCCCTCGTCGGGAGCCTGGCCAGAGGAGCACTATCCGGTATCTTCTTCGACCTTGCGCTTCTCGGAGCCAACGGGGTCAGCGCACAGTACGGCGTGACAATCCCCTCCCTTGAAGAGGCGGAGACCGTAGCCGTGGTGGTTCAACGCGCGCGCCGCACCGCAGTACTCGCTGACCACAGCAAGTTCGGCGTCGTGACCCACGGTAAGATCGCCAGCCTGAACGATGTCACGACGGTGGTCACGGACGATCGACTCAGCGATGAGCACATGAGAGCCGCCCAGCAGATGGGCGTCGAGGTGGTTCTCGCCCCCCCGCAGCCTTCGACGAACCGTAACAGCTGACGCGACCCCTCTTCTTCTCGCAATTCCCGTTCCGAATCTACTTGTCCGCCTCCGCAAACGCCTTCACCAGATAGCGCTGCATGAATATCACGACCAGGACGGGCACCGTGATCGTCAGCACAGCCGCAGCCATCACCACCCCCCACTCCGTGGCTGCTTCAGGCCCCCCGAGCATCTTCACCAGCCCAATGGCCACAGTCTCCATCGACCCTCTGGTGGTGATGAGAAGCGGCCACAGATACTGGTTCCATCCGTAGAGGAACAGAATCACGAACAGTGCAGCGATGTTGGGGCGGATGAGGGGAAGCACAACGGACCACAGGCATCGCATGGGACCAGCTCCGTCGATCTTGGCGGCATCGAGGAGGGAGCGCGGCAGCGCACGCAAGTGCTGGCGCAGAAGGAGCGTACCGGTGGTGGAGACGATCCACGGAAGCGCCAGCCCGGCAAACGAGTTCATCAGCCCGAAATCCGTGGCAATGCGGTACGTCTGGAACATCCGCACCTCAAGGGGAAGCATGACCGTGATCAGTACGGTCCAGAAGAAGAAGTTGCGCAGCGGAAAGCTGAAGAACACCACCGCGTAGGAGGTCAGCACGGTGAGAAGCACCTTGCCGCCTGCGATCAGCAACGCCATGACCGTGGAGTTCAACATGAGGCGTTGCACGGACGCGCCTCCGTACCGGGCGCCCATCGTCCATGCCTCAACGTAGTTCTGTACGGCGTAGCGACCGGGCCGGAACGTCATCCTCCCGCCGCCGATCGTACCCGAGTCATGGGTGGAGCCGATGACCGCCACGAACAACGGAAGCACGATGACCACCACGGCAATCGTTAGGGACAGGTACGCAAACCACTCGCGCGGCAACAGCCTTCGCTTACGCATAGTGCACCCTCCGCTCGACCCAGCGGAACTGGACTGCAGTCAGGATCACCACGAAGACCAGGAGGATCACCGACTGCGCCGCGGAACGGTTGATATTGTGGTAGATCATCCCGTCCACGTACAGCCGGTACACGAGAACCTCCGTGGCACCGGCAGGGCCACCCTGCGTCATGGCGTGGATGATCCCGAACCCCTCAAACAGCGAGTACACGATGTTCATGATCAGAAGGAAGAACGTCGTCGGGGACAGAATCGGAAACACAACAGACCAGAACGTCCGTTTGGATCCCGCTCCATCGAGAGACGCTGCCTCAACGAGCGACTTCGGGACCGACTGCAGGGCCGCCAAGTAGAAGATGAAGTTGTAGGCCAACCGATTCCACACCGCCACGAGGATGACGAGTGCGAGTGCCTGCGTGCTGTCCAGGCGGTAGTCCCACCGGAAGCCGATGTCGGCGAAGAAACGGGCGATGATCCCGATCCTCGGTGT
>PUMC01000094.1 GCA_003552425.1 Candidatus Acetothermia bacterium
CAGGGCAACAATGCCCCTCGCAGTGATTACCGACAGAAGCTGTTTGAAATGTTCGGATCTGAAGCCTTCGATCCTGAGCGTGCTCTGAGCAGCGACGTCAGCCTTTCTCTTTCGGCCTGGTTGCGGACCCGCAGGATATCTGAGGGCATGACCAGGCCAGAGTTAGCCGAGAAGGCCGGTGTGAGCCAGGGGACAATATGGAATATCGAGAATGGGAAGACAGCAAGCCCCCGCAGCAGCACCCTCAAGAAGATTGAAGAGGCCCTAGGTGAAGAGATCCCGAAGGAAGCAGCCGAGGAGGTGAAAGAGCAAGCTGAGGTGGGTGTAAGTGGTGTAGGAGATTTCACCGGGTTCGATCCATACGACGTCAACGACTGGCCAGACGCACCGGGGATTTACGTTTTATATGACATCAGTGACCGGCCGGTGTATGTGGGACAAAGCAGCAACATCGCTGGCCGACTGCGAGGTTACAATGACCCGACGCACAAACCTTATTGGTACAACAAACCCATCGTTCAAAGCGGTTCTTATGTAGAGGTGAGCAGCAAGACTCTGCGCGAGCAGATTGAGGCTGTGATGATAAGGTTTATGAAGTCAAACGCAGTGCTGAACAAGCAGCATGTTGACAGGGCCAACGTGTAGCCATCAGTCCACGGAGAAGAGCGCGTGCATTTCAGGTTTGATCCCAACCAGGAATACCAGCTCGAAGCCATCCGCGCGGTGGCCGATCTGTTCGATGGTCAGCCGTTCATCGGCGGCGGCATGCAGTTCAAGAGCGGCACCGTGGCCCTGTCCGCCGTCGCCAACCGCCTCGACCTGACCGAGGCTGACCTGCTGGCCAACCTCCGGGCCGTCCAGCAGGGGAACCGGATCACGCCAGACCGTGAACTGAAGCTGATCGAGGAGCCGATCGAGACGGCCGCGGGCGAGAAGACAGCGCGGTTCATGAACTTCTCGGTGGAGATGGAGACGGGGACGGGGAAGACCTACGTCTACCTGCGCACGGCGCTCGAGCTGAACAAGCTCTACGGCATGCGCAAGTTCATCATCGTCGTGCCGTCCGTGGCGATCCGTGAAGGCGTGTTGAAGACGCTTCAGGTCACCGGGGACCACCTGAAACGGCTTTACGGGAACCCCGTCTACCGGTACCAGGTCTACGATTCGGCCAACTTGAGCCAGGTGCGCCAGTTCGCTATGTCGGACGCGGTCGAGGTCATGGTTATGACCATCGACTCGTTCAACAAGACGGCGAACGTGCTACGCCGAAGCACGGACCGGCTCCAGGGCGAGACGCCGATCCACCTCATCCAGGCGGCGCGGCCGATCCTGATACTGGACGAGCCTCAGAACATGGAGAGCGAGAAGAGCGTGGCGGCACTCGCGCTTCTCGATCCCCTGTTCGCCCTCCGCTACAGCGCCACGCACCGGAACCCCTACAACCTGGTCTACCGCCTGACGCCAGCGCAGGCCTACCGGGAAGGGCTGGTGAAGAAGATCGAGGTGGCGTCTGTGATGCAGGAGGACGACGAGAACCTGCCCTATGTCCGCATCGACGACATCCGCACGAAGAAGACGCAGGTCTCAGCCCGTGTGGCCGTTCACAAACTGATGCGTAACGGCACCGTCAGGGAGAGCACGGTCACAGTGAAGGCCGGCGACTCCCTGGCGGATAAGGCGAATCGCTCCGACTATGAGCCGTTCCAGGTGGATGAGATCAACCCCGGCGGACAGTTCGTGCGGTTCGCCAACAGCGTGGAGCTGAGCCTCGGCGAGGAACTGGGCGCGGACAAGGAGGCCATCTTCGATGCGCAGATCCGTTATACCGTCGAGGAGCACTTCCAGAAGCAGGCCCGCTTGAGAGCGCACGGCATCAAAGTCATCTCCTTGTTCTTCATCGACCGCGTGGCCAACTACGCGGACGAGGACGGCATCATCCGCCGACTGTTCGACAGGGCCTTCGAAGAGTTGAAGGCCGGGCATCCCGACTGGGAAAAACTGTCCGTTGAGGAAGTCCAGGCGGCCTACTTCGCCGAGCAGCGGCGGCGCAGCGGCGAGGGGGAGCTGCTCGACTCGAAGACCGGCGAAGCCCAGCGCGACGTCGAGGCGTACGAACTGATCATGAAGGATAAGGAGACGCTCCTGAGCTTCCCGGAGAACGTGGAGGACGAGGACGCGCGAAGGAAGGCACGCGTCTGCTTCATCTTCTCGCACTCCGCGTTGCGGGAGGGATGGGATAATCCGAACGTCTTCCAGATATGCACGCTGAACCAGACCGCCTCGGCCATCAAGAAGCGTCAGGAGGTGGGACGCGGCGTGCGCCTGGGCGTTGACCAGGAAGGCAACCGCCTCCAGGACGAGCGGGTAAACATCCTGACCGTGGTGGCCAACGAGAGCTACGCGCGGTACGTGCAGAGCCTTCAGGACGAGATCGCCTACGAGTACAGGGAGGCCATCGAGGCGCGTTACGGCAAGCCCATAGGTGACCTGACCGAAGCCGAAAGGCGGAAGGTCGAAGAGGAGTACGGCGAGGGCATACTGCCGCCGAAGCCGCGCCGCGCCGGCCACGGCAAAGCACACCTCCGTAAGCGGCGCGTCCTGAGCGATGAGTTCAAGGCACTATGGGGTAGGATCAAGCACAAGACGCGCTACGCGGTGGAGATCGACACGGACAAACTCCTTGATGAAGCTGTGCCCGATATCGAGCGGGAGGCCATCGCACCGCCACGCGTGACGATCACGAAGGTGCAGATGGCTGTGGATGCGGGCGGCGCTTTCCAGGCCCTTCAGGCAAGTGCGGCGAAGAAGGTCAAGGACCTGGCGGGTCGGTATCCGCTGCCGAATCTGGTGGACGTGATGAGCGACCTGCTGGAGAACACAACGCCGCCGGTGCGGCTCACACGCCGGACGCTGCTGGAGGTCTTCAGGCGGGCCGGCAATAGGCAGGCGGCGCTGGACAATCCGCACGAGTGGGCCAGCGTTGCGGTGCGGGTGCTGAAGGACAAGCTGATGGACCAGCTCGTGGACGGGATACGCTATGAGAAGCTGAGCGAGTGGTACGAGATGCAGCAGATTCTGGATGACGAGGTGGTTGAGGTGTTCAGCCGCTACGCCGCGAAGCCGGACGTCGACAAAGACAAGACGGTGTACGACCTGATCCCATGCGACTCGGATGTCGAGAAGGATTTCGTGAAGGACCTCTAGGCCCGGGAGGACGTCAAGCTCTACGTGAAGCTGCCCCGCTGGTTTACCGTGCCGACACCGGTGGGTGACTACAATCCCGACTGGGCTATCGTGATGGACGGCCGGGAAGAGGACGGGAAGCCTGTCTTATACCTGGTGTCAGAGACAAAGGGCGAGGACTGGCGCACGGAGCTTCGCCCTTCCGAGCGGCGCAAGATCGAGTGCGGTGCCGCGCACTTCGGGTCCGTGCAGCTCGGCAAGGACGGCGCCCTGGATGAGGTGGATTACAAGGTTATCTCGGACGCTTCGGAGCTTCCATAGACGCTCGCGCCAACCACTTGTTAGAGGCCTACACCATGACCGGGGAGCTGGTCAGGGCTCCAGTCACGAACGTTTGGCGCAACGAGCTGGAGTTCTCCCGCTGGCTGAGGGATAACATCGAGCGTCTGAACACAGTGCTCGGGATGGTTCTCTCAAAGCTCCACAACGGCACGATGGGTTGGGCAAGGAGGATTTCCCCTTGAGCGGCGCACAGCAGCATCTCGACCTCAGCAGCGGCTCTGGCTTTCTTTCACCTTTGTCCGACG
>PUMC01000058.1 GCA_003552425.1 Candidatus Acetothermia bacterium
ACGGTCATCTCGTACCACCGACGGGAGAAGGCACCGTTGACAAGGGTCAGGCACTTCTTCTGAACGCAGTTCTGAACTGCCGCCTCCATCGCGCCCGTAGAGGAGGAGGTGAAGAGGAGCACCGGACCTTCGGTGTACAGGAACTGCTGAAGCTTCGTTTGGACGTTTGCGTAGAGCACCGAGAACTCCGGTGAACGATGGTGCACCTGGGGCACCGCCATCGCCTGCAGGGCTTCGGCGCGGACCTCCGTGGGCCCTGGAGTGAACAACTTGCTGTGGATTCTGCGCATATCGTTGCCTCCTTGGGCCCACTGTACTGGCTGTCTGACATTAAGACAACTTCGGCATGCCACAGCGGCATCAGCCAAAGGCAAGGAGTGCAAGCGGGATGATCGCCGAGACACCTAAGATGGCCACGGCCACGCGGTCCAAGGTCACCTCCGGAAGCCGCGGTCGGAACTTGCTGAGAATCCGATAGAGTCCGTACCCCAGCCCGACCGTGATCACGGCCTTGACCCACACATCTGCCGCCCAGAGGCCTGGAAGCCTCGCCAACCCCCAGGCCGAAAAGCCCACCACCCCGAAGGCCAAGAGGGCAACACCCCCCCACGCCCCCCCGGCGCGGCTGGGGCGAAACAGCGGGATGAGCTTCGAGAACGAGGCCGTGGTTCCGAGCGCAAGCGCCGTGTAGGTCCAGGAGAACGCTGTTGTGGACTCGATCCCAAGGAACTCCTTGGACACGAAACCCGCCAACGGGGGGATCCCTACGATCGCCCACGTCCCCACGGCAAGCCCCCAAGCCGCAGCCCGCGGCAACCGGCCGGCCAAGGACGGAATCGTCCGCTGTCCTGTGGCTTCAACAGCCACACCACCGGCCTGAAACAGGAGACCCTTGAACAAGCAGTGCGCCACGGTGTACAGCGTGGCGGCTAAGAACGCGGGACCACCAAGCCCGAAGCCCATGAGCATGTAGCCGATCTGAGAGATCACATGATAGGCGAGGAAGCGCTTGAGATCCTTCTCCCAGAGCGCATAGAGAAGACCACCGAACCCGGTGAGCACCCCCAACGCCGCCACGACTGCCCCCACAGGCATCGATTCAGCCAGCCGGGCCAGGGTGATGATGCCCATCTTGCCCACCAGGCCGGCAAGCAGCGTGGCAACACCGGTGGGGGCTTCGCCATACGCAGTGGGAAGCCACAGGCCCACGAGGAACACCCCGGCCTTGACCGCCGCTCCCGCCACCAACAGGCCCGCCCCGATGGCGAGGGGAGGGTGCCCGAAGTCGGGTGCGAGCTCCGCGATTCGGGTTAGGGAAAGTGTGCCCAACGTCCCGTAAACGAGCGCCACCCCGAAGAGGTACAGGAGCATCCCCACAGTCGCCAGGATGAGGTACTGGAGGCTCCCCCACACCGCGCGGGCACGAGCGTCATACCCGATGAGGAGGAACGAAAGCAACGACCCCAGTTCAAGTGCCACATACAGGTTGAACAGGTCGCGGGAGAGCACGGTCGCCAAGCATGTGCCCACAAGGAGCGTCACAAGCCCATGGAATGCGGACGGCCGGCGCCGTTCGTGCCACCACACCGCTGCGTGCACGAGGGGGATGAAGGACCAGAAGGCCAGGGCAATCGTGTCCCCAACAAGGGGAATCCCCCACGGAGGGTCTCCGATCAACCCTTCGGGAAAAGCAGGGGCCCAAAGCCCCAGGGAGACCAGACCCGCAACGATGGCCAGCGCACCACCGAGACGACCTTTCCCGGTGACGACACCCAGCGTACCCAGGAGGAAGTAAGCAAGCACACCCGCGGCCGCAGCAGTCACCAGCGACTCCTTCTTCGCTCGAGTTTGGGTACATCCTGCGTATGCCGACGCTCGGTCAGGAACACCACATACACAAGCGACAGGGCCAGCGTGGCAAAGTGGATCACGATCGCTGTGAGGACCAACGCCTGGGGGAGGGGATCGGCCGCCGGCCCCGGACCCAGCCCGAGAATCGGGGGGCGCCCATCCGGCCGGTGGGCCACAGCCACGAGGAATAGGATCGACCCTCCCGAAGCCACGTTCAACCCCAGCAGCTTCCAGATCACGTTCCGGCGCCGGATCAGCGTCCAGAGCCCAAGCCCGGCCAAGGCCACAGCCATCAACCCAGCGGTCAACCCCTCCACATCACACCTCCCCCCGATGGGTGGCAAACCGGTGCAGGACCACCCACGCCCCGATGGCAACTTCCAACCCGATGAACAGGTTGGCCGCAACGAGCGGGATCTGGCCTCGGACACCCAGCAACAACGTCATCGCGCCGATGAGGAGAAGGACTGCTACCGCCCCGTACTCCAGCCCCTCCAACGTGGGTTCGTACAGTTCCTCGGCCAAGCGATCCGCCCCTTTCGCCAAAGCCAGAAGCAGAAGGCCCGAGCCGAGGATCGCACCTGCGGGGAACCCCCCGCCCGGCCCTAGGTGGCCGCTGGCCGCGAGGTACAAGCTGAACACGAACACGATCCCGATCAGAATATCGGCGGCCTTGAGTAGAAGCGGCGTCTCGGGCACACGCGGTCGCGGCGCACGGAACTCCGGCAACGTGCTCATGCCCATCCGCACGCCGAGCATCGCCATGGCGTAGACCAGCACCTCCATGAGGGTGTCCCACAGGCGCGCCCCAAGCACAATCGCGGCCACCGCATTGCGCGCCCCGTAAGCGCTCGTCGCCTCTTCCCAGCCCTCCACGGGGTCACGGGGAAAGAGCCCCAGGGTACCGACAACGAGCACGCTCAGGAGCGCCACCAGCGACAGGGCCGTGATCCACTTCATCGCAGATACCTTTCCACCAGAGCCTCGAGTTCACCCGAGGCAGCTAACTCAGCGAGAAAGCACTCCAGATCACGATGAAGCTCCTCGCTCCCCGGAGCTACAGCCATCCGGAAGCCCAGATCTTCCTCAGCGGGCTGCACCTCCAGGCCTTCACCCCAGCCCCGCATCCGCCATATCCACAGGCGCATGGCGTCGAGCAGTGCCCCGGAGGCCGCACCGCTGTCGATCGCTTCGATAAGGTCTTCCGCACCATCGACGGTCGTCCCTCGCTTGGGGAGGAGATCCGCGCCTCGATCGCCACGCACCGCAACAACGGGCCCCGCACGCCCCGGAACCCGAACCTGAAGGATCCTCGTGGGAACAATCATCCGCGTCGTGCGCAGCGCCGCATCTTCATCACCGGGAAGGAAGCCCCCCGCGGCGAGCTCTGCTTCGCCCGACTTCAGGAGGCGGGGGATATCCGCACGGGGCACCCAGAGGACCTCCACATCACGGTGCAACCACCTTCCGAAGCGCTTCAGAATCTCCCATTCCAGACCCATGACGCGTTCGTTCTCCATGTAGAGAAGCGGCGGCGATTCCGTGGCCGCCACCACGAGACGCCCCGTACGACGAAGCGCAAGAAGGTACACGAACGTCACCAGGGCAAACCCTACCGCCGCCTCGGTGAGGGCCACGTCCGGCGCCGCCAAGAGGAGGTACACACCTGCCAAGGCCAGGGAGTGCGCACCCACACCGATGACACCCCACAGTAGGCGTTGTCGGGTCAGGGCGAACACGGCCAGGGCAAAGGTGACCAAGCTCAAGACGGCAAACGTCATTCCTTGAGCCTCTCCTTGCGGATGAAGGCCGCTTTGGCAATCGCGTG
>PUMC01000080.1 GCA_003552425.1 Candidatus Acetothermia bacterium
GAGGGCCTTCGTGCCCTCCCGCATTCCGAGGGGAGGGCCTTCGTGCCCTCCCGCATTCCGAGGAGAGGGCCTTCGTGCCCTCCCGGATTTCGGGTGTAGGAGGGCGCAAAGGCCCTCCCCTATCTACGATGGTGAATGTTCGAGCCAGGCCCAGATGAACCCGCCCAGATCACCGTCCAACACGGCTTGGACGTTGCCCATCTCCATGTTCGTGCGATGGTCCTTGACCATCTGATAGGGCTGGAGGACGTAGGATCGGATCTGGTGCCCCCATTCGATGTCCTGGAGCTTGCCGGTGAGTTCCTCCAGCTTCCGGGCCCGTTCCTGCTCCATCAGTGTCAACAGCCGTGCCCGCAGCATCTTCATCGCCGTGAGCTTGTTCTGAGTCTGGGAGCGCTCGTTCTGACAGGCGACGATAATCCCCGTTGGGACGTGCGTGATGCGAACGGCAGTTTCGTTCTTCTGCATGTGCTGGCCGCCCGGGCCGCCAGCGCGGAATGATTCGAACTTCAGGTCTTCCTCGTCGATTTCGAGTTCCTGGTCCTCCACCATCGGAATTGCGGTGACGGAGGCGAACGAAGTGTGCCGACGACGTGCAGAGTCGTAGGGGGAGATACGGACGAGTCGGTGCACGCCGGCCTCCGCGCGCAGGGTTCCGTACGCATAGCTACCGCGGACCTCCAGCGTGGCGGACTTGAGCCCCGCTTCTTCACCCTGCGTCTCGTCCACCACGCGGACCTTCCAACCCTGGTTCTCGCAGAACCTGCTGTACATGCGCAGCATCATCTCCGTCCAGTCCTGGGCATCGGTGCCGCCAGCACCCGCATTGAGCGAGAGGTAGCAGTCCCCTTTGTCGTAGGGGCCCGAGAGGAACGCTTGCACCGTAGCTTGATCGAGCTTCCGTTCAAGCGTCGCCAGCTGCTGGGCAGCCTCGTCCAGGGTTTCCGGATCGTCCTCTTCCTCAGCAAGGTGATGGAGGGTCTCCACCTCTTCGAACTCATGGCGAAGCGCTTGGAACAGGCGGATGCGCTCCTTGGCCCCTTCGAGCTCCTGCGCCTTCCGTTGCGCCTGGTCGCGATCATCCCAGAACCCCGGCTGCGCCATCTCCTGCTCGATGGTCTGGGTCCTAGCCTCCAAACGTGCCACATCGACCTTTCGTTCAAGGCGCTCCAAACGTTCTCTGGCAGAGGCTAGACGGTCTTCCATGTGGCAGACGTTATCCCGGTGGTCCCATGACCGCAAGCTATAATGAGAACCGTGTCTGGAACGCTGTACCTTTGTGCTACCCCGATCGGGAACTTGGAGGATATCACCCTCCGGGCGCTGCGCGTGTTGCGCGAGGCGGACCGTATCGTGGGGGAGGACTCCCGCCACACACGGCAGCTCCTTGCCCATCACGACATCCACACCCCTCTATCGGCCAGCCTATACGAGGGCGTGGAGCCGCAACGCGTGGAGGGCTTGATCAGGCTTCTTGAGAGGGGAGAGGAGATCGCCCTCGTGTCCGACGCGGGCACCCCGCTCATCAGCGACCCGGGCTTCCCCTTGGTCCGTGCCTGCGTGGAACGGGGGATCAGGGTGGTTCCCCTTCCGGGACCGTCGTCACTGCTGGCGGCGTTGGTGGCCTCGGGACTCCCCGCGGACCGTTTTCTCTTCCTCGGAAATCTGCCTAGGAAGTCCGGCCCGTGCCGCAAGGCGCTGGAGAGCCTTCGCGGGCTTGACTGCACGGCTGTGGCGCTGGCTTCCCCCCATCGCCTCAAGGAGGTCCTACGCACGCTGGCCGAACGCTATCCCGACCGACCGTTGGTCTTGGCCCGCGAACTCACCAAGCTTTACGAAGAGTTCCTGCGCGGTACCTGCGCCTCGGTTGCGGAAGAGGTGGAGGCCCGCAACGGCGTGCGCGGCGAAGTGGTGCTTGTGCTCGGCGCCGACGCGGACTCGATCTCGCCGGTCGACACCGAGGGGCTGTTCTCCGTGTACCGCGCGCTCCTCGACCAAGGGCTGGCGCCCAACGACGCCCTCCGCCGGGCGGCCCAGGCCGCAGGACTGTCACGCCGAGAGGCGTATGCCCTCCTTCACAGGGGTTCAAACGCCGACAGTTGACCGCGTCCACGCGGGCACGGGGGGCATGCCGTGCACATCCAGCGCCCGTTGCCGGTACGGGCGTGGTACCTATGCACCGGGGGTTGTACGCACGACGGTGGCCCCGAGGGCGGCCACCAGGCCCATCCCTACGATGTTCCGGCGCGGCGGTCGAGCCAGGCCTGGAGGATGAGCACCGCGGCCAGTGCGTCCTGCAGTTTGCGACGCCGGCGTCCCTCCACACCGGCTTCGACAAGGACGCGTTCCGCCTCAACGCTGGTCAGCCGCTCGTCCATAAACGCGACCGGGAGCCCTACCCGGTCGGCAAGGGCGTGGCCCAGTGCCTGCGCCTTCTGCGCCTGGGAGCCGGATGACCCGTCCATGTTCAGCGGAAGCCCCACGACGAGAACCTCCGCCTCAAGTGCGCTGGCCACCGTGGCCAGCTCCGCAAGATCGGCTTCGTCGCCGCGCCGGTGGTACACCCCGTACGGACGTGCCACGGTTCCGGTTTCATCGGACACCGATAGCCCCACACGCCGGTCTCCAACATCGAGTCCCAAGGCAATCACGGGCCGGACAACACCCCCAAGGCCATGCGGATCATCTCCTCGACAGGCGCATCCTCGGGACACGACTCACGAACGGCATCGAGCGCCTTGCGGGCTTCCTGTTCGGAGAACCCTAGGGCCGATGAAGCGAGTGCGCGGATCACGATCTGCTCCTTCTCGCCCAGTGGGGTGGGTGTAGGCGGGACCATCTTGGCCAGCCGGCCCGACAGCTCGACGATGATCCGCTGTGCGGTGCGTGCGCCAATCCCCTTCACCTGATGGAGCACGGCCAGGTTGCCCGTGCGCACGGCGGTGGCCAATTCCTCAGGCGGTAGCGCCGACACAAGGCGAAACGCGAGTTTGGGGCCTAGCTGCGGCACTGCCAGGAGCCCGACGAACATCTCCCGCTCCTCCCGCGTAGCAAACCCGTAGAGCTCGTAGCCGTCGTCCCGCACGATGAGGTGCGTGAACAGGGATGCGCTCGATCGGCCCGTAGTCTCAACCACCGTCCTCGAGGGAACCCACACCCGAAGGCCAAAGCCTCCCACCCGGAGGATCAGTAGGTCCTCACCGCGTTCGACGATGTTGCCTTCGATGGTCTCCAGCATTGCGCCCTAGCCCTCCTCCACACGTAGGTGCGCCCAAGGGTTCATCGCTTGCCCGAGAGCTTCAACCTCGTTCTCGGCAACCTCCACACGCACCTCAGCCTGTTCGGTGACCCTCTGTCCCAGCACCTGTACCCCACGGCGCCCCAGAACGGCGAACACCTCACCGAGAAGCTCAGGTGGCGCCAGCACCACCGCCCGGGTCGTGGGTACAAGTGGCCGCAGGCCAGCACCCTCCAGCGCAGCACGCGCCGCCTCGCGGTACGCGCGCGCCAAGTTTCCCACGCCCAGCTTCACACCACCGAAGTAACGTACCACGGCCACTCCCGCGTCCCACAGTTCCTCGCCCTGGAGCAACTGTAGGATCGGCGTGCCCGCCGAACCCGCCGGCTCGCCGGCGTCATGGGCCCGTTCCTCCCCATTGGTTCGCAGGCGGTAAGCGTACGCGATGTGGCGGGCGGCGTGATGACGCCGTGCAATCTCGTCGAGCGTTTCCTGAACGTCTTCGGTTGTGTGAGCAACCCAGACCGATGCCAGGAAACGCGAACGGCGGACCGTTAGGGTGGCTTCAGCCGGACGGACGATGGTTTGCATCCGCTCCCGTCCTGCCTGGCATTGGCCTACCTAACGGCATCATGTTATAACGGTAGCGAACGGCTTAACCTTTGGCAAAGGGGTGACGTATGGAGTTGACCAGGCAGGAATACGAACGGGAGTTGCGGACGTTCCAGTGGAACATTCCGGAGGACTACAACATCGCGGCGATGGTCGACGCGCACGCGCGAAGCCGCCCCGAGCGTCCTTGTGTGCTGTGGGAGTCGGACACGGGGTTGCGGCGCACGCTGACGTGGAAGGATCTGTCCCAACTCTCTTCGCGCTTCGCTGCCGTGCTCATGCGGCTGGGCGTCAAGAAGAAGGACCCCGTCCTCCACATCTTCCCCCGCCTCCCCGAGGCGCTGATCGCTCAAATCGGTACGTTCAAGGCGGGCGGTGTGGCCGTCCCGTGTACCGAGATGCTGCGGGCTAAGGAAGTCGCCTACCGGTCGGAGGTGTCCGGTGCACGGGTGGTCATAGCCCACACGTCCACCCGCGAAGAAGTGGACGAGGCGCGCGGTGACTGCCCCCTCGAGCAGTTCATCCTGCTCGGGGATGAGGCTCCGGGGTGGCTGTCCTTCGAGAAGGAAGTGGAGCGCGCTCCCGAGGCGAAACCCGTGCAGATCGGCGCCAACGACCCGATGACGATCAACTTCACCTCCGGCACCACGGGGAACCCCAAACCGGTGATGCACCGTCACCGATGGATGTACGGCCACAGTATGGTCACCGCGAGGTACTGGTGGGATGCCACCTCAGAGGACATGATCTGGGCGACAACCGCTCCGGGCTGGGCGAAGTGGTACTGGGCGCCGATCGGTGTGGGGCTCAACGTGGGCGCCACGCAGCTCATGTTCTCCGGGCGGTTCGGGCCGGAGAAGCTTCTGGAGCTCCTGTCCCGCTATCCGATCACCAAACTGTGCGCCACTCCCACTGAGTACCGCATGCTCGTGCAGTCGCCCGAGCTCGGACGCCACAAGATCGCCCTCAAGGACGCGCTGTCGGCTGGAGAGCCGTTGAACGTGGAACCCATGGAGGTGATCCGCAGGACCTTCGGGATCACCATCCGCGACGGCTACGGGCAGACGGAATCCGTGTGCCTCGTCTGCAATTACCCTGGGCTTGAACCCAAGCCCGGATCGATGGGCGTGCCGACCCCAGGTCCGGGTGCGGTGGCCATCGACGAGTCAGGCCAGCCGGTCGCCCGCGGGGAGGTAGGGGAGATCGCCGTTCCGGTCGGTAGCCCCGGGATCTTCGATGGCTACTGGCGGGATCCGGAACTCACCAAGGAAGTGTTGGCCGATCAGTGGTACCGCACCGGGGACCTCGCCCGTGTGGATAGCGACGGCTACTACTTCTTCGACGGGCGCGCGGACGATGTGATCAAGGCCTCCGGGTACCGCATCGGTCCGTTCGAGGTCGAGGATGCCCTGGTTGCGCACCCCGCAGTGGCCGAGGCTGCCGTGGTGGGCGCTCCGCATCCGGTTCGCGGACAGATCGTGAAAGCTTTTGTGGTTCTGTCCAGAGGACAGTCACCCAGCGATGCGTTGGTGCAGACCTTGCAGGACCACGTCAAGGACGTGACTGCACCGTACAAGTACCCTCGGGAGATCGCGTTTGTGGAAGAACTGCCGAAGACGCCCAGCGGGAAGATCAAACGGGCAGAACTGCGCAAGCAGGAGGTGGAACGGCAGTGAGGTGGGGCATGAGACGATGGATGCTCGCGTTGTTGCTGGTGGCATGGGTGGTTCCATCCTGCGGGATCGGAATCGGCGGGGGGCTGTGGGTGGATGCGCTCGACGTCAGCGATACGAAGGCCTTTGCGTTGGCGTTCATCGAGGACCTGGGCGTTCCGCCCGAGGAACTCCAGGAGATCGAGGAGGCACTCGCCGAGATCCCGGATCGACTGCCCATCCCCAAGCTGGGGGGGTTCCTGTCCATTCCGCTCGGGGTGGGGTCGGTGGAAGTGGAAGGTGCCCTGCTCAACGATGGGCTGCTGCGGAACTTCGGGATCCTCCCCCCAGGGCTCATCGACCTTGGGGAACCCGATGGACCTGCATTGTTGTTGGACCTTGATCTCATGGCCTATCGGGTGGCCATCGGCTACCACCCGCGGTTCGACGTGGAGTTCTTCGCGGCCGGTGTAGGGGCGGGGCTGGCCTTCACCGGGGGGCATGTGGAGCTCGCACTCTCCTCTCCCGATCCGGATATGGCTCCCCACATCCCCGAAGTACCGCCAGGCATCTTCCGGTGGCGTGCCGCAGGTCCAACGCTGTCGGCGGACTTGGAGTTCGGCCTTCCGTTCCTCCGCTTGTTCGTTCGCGGCAACCTGTTCTTCCCGTTGCTCCGTTCCAGCGGCGAGGCCGGCCTTCACGCGGGTTCATACGGTGCGAGCACTGGATTGGTTATCCGTTTTTGATGGACGAACAGCAACTCGTGCAACAGGCGCTCAAGGCGCGCGCGCACGCCCACTGCCCCTACTCGGGCTATGCGGTGGGGGCTGCCCTGCTCTGTGAAGACGGACGGGTGTTCACCGGGGCGAATGTAGAGAACGCATCGTTCGGCCTGACGGTGTGCGCCGAGCGGGTGGCCGTGTTCAAGGCCGTGTCCGAGGGAGTCACAGCGTTCCGTTCGCTGGCCGTCGTGTGTGGGCACGGCGCCTGCGTGCCCTGCGGCGCCTGCCGTCAGGTGCTGTGGGAGTTCTCCCCCGAACTCGACGTAATCATGGCGAACGCCGACGGTGCCGTTGGCTTGCGCGCGAAGTTGCGTGCGCTACTGCCCCACGCGTTCGGGCCGAGGGAGCTGGGGGCGTAGTGTATCCTGTGTTACAGACCTGAACGGTGGTTCGCTGCTAGAATGGCGCGTGCGCCGGGCGGTAGACAATCCCGGCCGCGAAGGAGGTCAAGGTGCGAATCGCCAAATGTTTCGTGATGCTGCTGATGTTGCTCGCAACCATCACCTCGGTGGGTGCAGCGCGTCAGCTCATGTTCATCCTGGACGCGTCGAACTCGATGAACATCGTCGTTGAAGGCCGTGTCACGCGCTTTTCGTGGGCTAAAGAAGCCTTGCAGAACGTGATCAAGGAACTCGACGAGGGTGTTCCGTTCGGCGTGGTGGTCTTTGGTCACCGCGTTCCCCACACAAGGCCCGAGGAGAGCTGTCAGGACATCGAGATGCTCGTCCCATTCGGGATTCACACAGCTGCTGATAGGGAACGGATCATCACCCGGATCGGTCGGTTGAGCGCGATGGGTAACACACCGCTTGCGGCGTCCACAGAGTACGCTGCGGATGAGCAACCAGAGGCCCGTGTTGTGCTCCTCACCGATGGGGAGGAGACGTGCCACGGGGATCCGGGAGCGGTCGCCCGTCGTCTCGCCGCTCGGGGGCAGGTGCTGGAAATCGTGGCTGTGGGTGTGTCTCCACGGATCCAGGCGGATCTCGCGGCGCTGGCTGAGCTCACCGGTGGGCGTTTCCTACTGGTGGACGATCCGTCCGAGCTTCCCGAGAAGCTCCTCGAAGTTGCGGTTGTCCCTGCTCCTGAACCGCCCGAGCCGGAGTTTCCCGAGGCATTCAAGCGCTACCAGCACTATCAGGTGAGGCCGGGGATCATCGCTCTGCTGGTGAAGCACCTCCCCTACGACGTGTGTAACCCGATGTGGGATGTGATCTTCGGCTTCCTGGAGAAGAACCCTCCCGACAACGTTATTGTGGGGACCGAGGGCGATGACGCCCTGTTCGGAACCTCGGGGAACGATCTCATCCTTGGCGTCAGCGGGAACAACCGCATCGCGGGGTTCGCGGGCAATGACCTGCTCATCGGGGGTCCGGGCAACGACATCATCCAGGCCGGAAGCGGCAACAACCTCATCCTCGGTGGCGCAGGAGATGACCTTCTGATCGGCGGCCCCGGGAACGACATCATCTACGGTGAGGCTGGGGATGATCGTATCGAGAGCGGTGGCGGAACCAACTGGCTCTACGGCGGTCCAGGGAACGACACAATTCTCGGCGGATACGGCTGCAACTACATTGATCCGGGGCCCGGCAAGAACATGGTGGTGGACATGGGGCGCTGTGATCCCTGTAGTGAGGTCCGTGTGTACAGACCTCCGGACCCGTGCGTGCGTACGCCTGCAGCGCCTGATCCATGCACACGTCCACCGGCCCCGAAGCCACCCACGTGTCCTCCTCCCCCTGTGTGCGTCGATAAGGCGGAGACGAAGACGGTGATGGCTGGGGACAGCATCGTCCTTCGGGCACAGGTGTACGATCCAGACGGCGACCCTGTAAGGGTTACCTGGTCGGCACCGCGGGGATTCTTCTCCGATCCTCATGCCCTCGAAACACGCTACTACGCCCCCGGCGTCAGCGCATGCGAGGGTGAGGATGTGAAGGTGACGATCACCGCTGTGGACCCGTGCGGTGCAAGGGCCGTCGATACGGTGATCGTGCGGGTGCTGCGCTACAACCGGCCGCCTGTGGTGGATGCCGGTCCGGACCGCACCGTCAACGAAGGCGAACGGATCAGGATCAACGCCACAGCCTACGATCCAGATTGTGACGATATGACGTACTCCTGGACCGCTGCGTGTGGCCGGGGAACGTTCGAGGATCCACACGTGCTGTGTCCGGTGTACATCGCTCCCCGGACGGGACCGTGTCAGGACGAAACGGTGACGTTGACGCTTACGGTACGCGATGAGTGCGGTGCCGTAAGCACAGATTCGATGAGGGTGTATGTGCGAAGCGTTAGCCGACCTCCGGTTGTCGACGCAGGCCCCGATCTCACTGTGTGCGAGCGTGGCCGCATCATGATCATCGCCGAGGCGGAGGATCCCGATGGAGGACCGCTCAAGGTCTCCTGGTGGGCCAGCGAGGGTTCCTTCCAGAACGCTCACACGCTGACTCCGGTGTTCATCGCGCCTTCGACCCCCTGCTGCCAGGGCCTGGATGTCAAAGTCCGCGTACAGGTCGAGGACTGCTGCGGGAACATCGCCGACGACACACTGACGATCCACGTGTACAGCGTGAACCGTCCTCCGCAGGTGACGATTAAGGACGGAAGCTAGGACCACGGCAACACGCGACGCACCTTGAGGAGAAGGGGCCGCATGGTTTCTCGCGGCCCCTTCTCCGTTTGATCTCTTGCTTTCGGCGCGATGCGCTAGACGGGTTGCGGCGTCTTGAGGATCTCACGGGCGGCCAGTACACCGGTCACCGCAGCGAACACGATCCCCCGCGAGTGTCCGGAAGCATCACCCGCCACATGGAAACCAGGCACTTCCGTCTCCATCCCCCGCTTCAGACGATAGCGGGTATCGTAGAACTTGATCTCCGGCGCGTAGACCAGCGTCCCATCGGATGCCAGTCCGGGCATGATCTTGTCGAGCCGCTGGATCGCCTCCAGCACATCCACCACCACACGGTGGGGAAGGGCCATCGACAGATCCCCGGGGGTGTGCGCTGCCAGGGTGGGGTGGATCGGTACGCGGCTGATTCGTTCGGGGGTGGAGCGCCGCCCCGTCTCAAGGTCCTTCAGACGCTGCAAGATGGGCCTACCCCCTCCGATCGTCGTGGCCAGCTTGGCGATGGCGCGACCGTACTCCGTGGTGTCCTCGACGGGATCGGTAAGTTCGATGTGAACGAGGAGGGCGAAGTTCGTATTGTCGGTCTTGTGGTTGTTCTCCGCGTGCCCGTTGACGAGGGAGAACTCCTCGTAGTCCTCCCGCACCACAAACCCCCGTGGATTGGTGCAGAATGTGCGCACCACGTCGTCGTAGGTCCGCGTGCGCACGCGCAGCTTTGCGTCGTACATGACGCGCTCCACATGGGTGTAGAGCTCGGCGGGAAACTCCACGCGTACCCCGACGTCAAGCGGTCCGAAATCCGGCCCCACACCAAGGGACCGGGACACTTCGCGCAGCCAGTACGCGCCAACCCTTCCCGGGGCCGCAACAACGCGGTTCGCCTCCAGCTGACCCTTATCGTGCTCCACCACGAAGCCGTGGTCGTTCATGGCGATGTCCTGTACCGGACAGTCGAGCATGAACACGACCCCGCGGGCGCGAAGGTCCTGGTAAAGGGCATCAATGACCTCACGGATGCGGCCTGTGCCAATGTGTCGCTGGCGTCCGGCGATGAACTCGATGCCGGCTTCAGAGGCCGCCTTCTTAAGTCCCATCAGCGCGTCCGCGTCCTCGCCCGAGTACTGCTCGGGTGCCCCGTACCGCGTGAACACCTCGTCCACATGAGCGATCAGTGCATTGAGCTCACCCGCAGAACAACCGATTTCCCCGGGGGCGCCACCGATCTTCGTGGTGAGGTTGAGCTTACCATCGGAAAACGTGCCGGCCCCGCCCACACCGCAGGTAATGCTCTCCCGCTCTTTCGGCGCCAGCCCCTTGTCCAAGACCACCACGGACAGGTCTGAGTCGGCGAACTCCAGCGCCGCAAACAGCCCCGCCGGACCCGCACCGATCACCGCCACGTCGTACTTCACAGCGTCTCCTCCCCCGGACCAGCGCAGGGCGGTAGGATGTCGTACGTGCTTGGGTGGGATATCCTGCGTTGAGTCCGGATGCTATCGTAGCCGGTCCACGGGGGAACGCAAGTGCGCATCATCGGAGGCGAACGAAAAGGAAGGAAGTTGGCCGAGTGGCAGGGTCTCCCCATCCGCCCCCTTCGCGACCGCGTCCGAACGGCCCTGTTTGACATCATCCGTGAGCTCATCCCGGACGCGGAGGTGCTCGACCTGTTCGCCGGAACGGGGGCTGTGGGCCTAGAGGCGCTCTCTCGAGGGGCCGCGCGGGCAACGATGGTGGAGCGTTCGCAGCGTGTGGCCCGTCTGATCCACGACAACGTACGACGCTTGGGCTACGAGGAACGGGTACGCGTGCTCACCGGAGACGCCCTCCACCACATCCACGAACTGGCGCAGCGCGGGGAGCGGTTCGATGTCGTGTTCGTAGGCGCGCCCTACGGCACCCCCCTGGCCCGCAACAGCATGCACGCGCTGGCTAGGATCATGCCGCTCGAACCTGAGGCTGTGGTCATCGCCGAGGTGCACACGAAGGAGACCCTGGACGATCGCTATGGGCCGCTCCAACGCGAGCTCCGCAGGGCGTACGGCGAGACACGGCTCGACTTCTTCCGGTTTGTGCCGAAGCGTAACCCCGATTAGAATCTGCGGAAAAGGGAGGTCGCAATGACCCAACCTTTCATCCTCCTTTCTAACGACGACGGGTACCTCGCTCCAGGTCTGTTGGCACTGCGCGATGCGCTGCTCGACCTCGCCCAAGTGTGGGTGATGGCTCCTGATCGGAATTGGTCGGCCGCCTCGCGTACCCGCATCTTCCACAAGCCGCTCCGGGTGTCCAAGGTGCAGCTCGCCGACGGGCAGACCCTGCACATCACCAACGGCGCGCCCTCGGACTGTGTGTCGTTGGCCCTGCTGGGGATTGCTCCCCAGCGCCCCGACCTGGTCATCGCCGGCATCAACGCCGGTGCCAACATCGGTCGGGATGTCACCTACTCGGGTACCGTCGCCGCGGCGATGGAAGGAGCTCAGGCGGGGATCCCCGCCATCGCCGTCTCCCAGGATCTTGGGCCTGAGGGGGATGAAGAGCGTCGGCCCGACTACGCCCTCGGATCCAAGCTGGCCGCACAGGTGGTCCGCTTCGTACTCGAGGAGCAGCCGCTCTCCCCGGGGACACTGCTCAACGTAAACTTGCCCGCACGGCTTCCTTTGGGTGTGCGCATCACCCGTCTTGGCTCGAAGACCTACCGGGATGAACTCGTGCGCGGGAGGGACCCCAAGGGCCGTGACTACTACTGGATGGCCGGGGAGATGCTCAGCGAACCGCCCGCAGGGGCAGAGGGAACGGATGTGGAGGCGGTGCTCTCCGGCTACGTTTCCATCACACCGTTACAGATGGACCTGACTGCCTACCCGCTGATGCAAGCCTTGCAACCCTGGGAAGAACGGATCAACCTGCCCGGAGGATTGTCCACACCCCAACAGTGATGAAGAGCGCTCCGGACGCCCAGCGGGTCAGCTTCGTGGCCCCCTCGGGGAGGTAGCCCGCCAGCAAGCTGCCCAGGAGCACGGCCATCACGCTGCTCAGAAGGAGCGCCAGGCTGGCGCCCAAGAGCACGGACCAGGGGTGACGCTGCGTGGCCAGGGCGAACACCGCAAGCTGGGTCTTGTCTCCCAGCTCTGCCAGGAACACCATGGAAAAGGAGACCACAATAACGTTCCAATCCATCCTCTGATCACCGGACCCATTGTAGCCGTCACGCCCTCGCTGCGCTTGAAGCGGCTTCCTCAGGCCTCCGTGGCGCGAGCGCAGCGCACGTCCACGGGGGGGCAGGCAGGGGCCGGGAGCTGCGCGGCCACCCACCGGCCCACGGGGTTCTGCCCCCGGGCCAGGAAGTGCGCCAGCTGTGCGTGAAGACACTTGACGCGCCGGGGGTTGCGTAACCCGCCAATACCCGTATCCACCGCGTGTTCGGCTCGCATCTTCCTCAGAAATGCAAGGTCGTGCTGGGATACGTTCCGCCGACGTTCCTCTGCGTAAGCTCGATGCGCACGTTCGTAGGCCGCTGCCAGGTCGGGATCGGTCGCGATGTTGCGCTCGGCTGCACCCACACCACCGGTAGCCTCCAACCGCCCCACCTCGGAGACCAGGAAGGGACACGTGAGCCAGAAGAGGTTGGGGAAAAGCTCGAAGTCGTCATCCCGCCCAAGCACAAGCGTGTTCACGGTGACCTGCGGATATCCATAGGGGCAGGTAACGGCAACACCGATGACCCCCCGGGGCGGGCGTCCGATCTGCCAACCGATGACAGCTAGGTCGCGGTCTGTGGCGTCTCGGTCCACAACGGCCTCCGGGAGGCCTGTTCGATGGCGTCCGCACGCGCCCACTCGCGCAGCGTCAAGGGCTGCACCCGGAGCACTCCTAAGCTCCGATAGGCGGAAAGGACGAGTCCTAGACCCTCATGCAGCGTCACGGGGCGACCGGTTAGCCCGGACAGGTCAGCGGTCGGCGCGGGATGGGAGGGCACGGCTCGTGGACGGTATCCCGGCTGCATTGCCCTGAGCAAGCGTGCCATGTCCAGCCTGTCCGACCAAAGGAGAAGCGTGCCGTGGTGTAGAAGTGCCCGGCGACGAAGCTGGGCCGACCCGGAAACCTTAAATCCATCCATGAACACGGCGCCTGCGCGCGCTTCGGTCACCACGCCCAGCCGGCGTTGGAGCGCTTCCGCCAAGAGCCCGGATAGCTCGGCCTGTGATCCCCGAACGCTCGTCCAACGCCCCGTGAGGGGGAGGTAGAGCGAGAAGTTGAGGTTTCCCGGGTGATGGTAGACGGCACCTCCGCCGGATGCTCGGCGCAGGACCGGGACGTCCAGGGCCCCACAGAGAGGAAGGTCGACCTCGTCTTCCACCCGCTGGCTGCGTCCGACCACCACGCAACGGCCGTTACGCCACAGACGTAGCGAAGGTGGGACGTCACCCTCCGCAACGAGCGACAGCACCGCCTGTTCCAAAGCCAGCTGTTGCGCTGGGGAGAGGAACGCAGGATCGATGAGGACCCTCATCGTAGTTGTTGGAAGAGCGCCGCAGCATTGTAGGACGTGCGCGCCAGTGGAGCCGCCACAACGCCCCGAAAGCCCATCGCGTTCGCCTCGGCCGCGAACTCCGCGAACTCCTCGGGGGATACGTAACGGGCCACGGGGAGTTGCCGGGTGGTGGGCCGCAGGTACTGCCCCAGCACCACGAGGTCGACCTGGGCGCTGCGCAGGTCCTCCAGAGTCCGGAGCACCTCGCGGCGCTTCTCACCCAGTCCCAGAAGGAGCGAGGACTTGGTGACCTGCCTTGCGTTACGCTGCTTCACCTCGGCAAGGACCTCCATCGACCTCGCGTAACCTGCGCGGGGATCCCGTACCTTGGCCGTAAGGCGGTGGACTGTCTCCAGGTTGTGCCCCACAACGGAAGGGCGCGCCTGCAAGAGACGCTGCAGCGGAGCGCCCACGTAATCGGGAATCAGAACCTCCACGGCCGCCTCTGGAATGCGGCGGCGTACAGCTTCCACGACCGCTGCGAACTGACCTGCACCACCGTCCGCGAGATCGTCGCGATCCACGCTTGTGAGAACGACATGCCGCAGACCCAGGGACGCTGCGGCATCTGCCACACGCGCCGGCTCTTCCTCGTCGCGCATGCCATCGGGCCAACCGGTGGGGACCGCACAGAATGCGCAGTTCCTCGTGCAGGTGTCCCCAAGGAGGAGAAATGTCGCCGTTCGCGCGCCCCAGCACTCGGGAAGGTTGGGACAGTGTGCGCTTCGGCATACGGTGTTGAGGGCGTGCGTGGCCAGCGCGCCCGTAAGGGCCTTCATCCCATCGCCATGTCGGGATGACACGGTCACGCGTAGCCAATCAGGCTTCACTTCACCCATCGTGCCAGTTCCTCCCGACTGGCCGTGGACACCGTCACGTCGAAGACTTGGGCCATCGTGCGCAGAGCAACCGTCTCTACCTCGGCCAGATCCAGCGGTGCGTCGCACATATCGGACAAGGACAGCGCTTCGACGCCGTGGAGCCCACAGGGAACGATGAGGGAGAACAGGTTGGGGCTGAGGCAGACGTTCAGCGCAAGCCCGTGCATCGTGATCCAACGGCGTACATGCACACCCACCGAACCAAGCTTCTGAAGACCAATCCACACACCGGGGAGCTCGGGTCTGCGGTGCGCCTCAACGCTGAACTGGGCCGCGGTGCGCAGCATGACCTCCTCCAGATTGGCGACGTAGCGGTGCAGATCACGCCCCCAGCCTCTGAGATCGAGAATCGGGTAGAGCACAAGCTGCCCAGGTCCGTGGTAGGTGACATCTCCCCCACGCTCGACGGTGTGCACATCGACCTGGAGGCGCTCCAGGACGCGGCGGCTGGCAAGGATGTGCTCCTCAGCACCCTGGCGCCCCACGGTGATGACCGGCTCGTGCTCCACGGAAAGAAGGAGGTCCGGAACGCGACCGTCGGCCCTCAGGGCACGCAGTCGTCGTTGCAGGTCGAGGGTCGGACCGTAGCGTTCGCGCCCCAGCCGGATGTGAACGAGCTGTCTCACGTAGCCTCCAACCGCGCGATGACCTGGCCTGGGTGAGCCGATGCACCCGGCGCCCCGCTCAGCTCTCGGAGTACGCCCGACCCAGGAGCCTCGATGACGAACACAGCTTTGTCCGCCTCGACCTCGACGAGTTCCTGCCCTTCGCGGATGTGCTGTCCTTCGGCCGCCAGCCAGCGGACCAAACGGACCTCTTTAACATCCCCCAGCTCGGGGATTGCGATGTTCACGTCGCCTCCTCCCCCTGGAGGATTCTAAACGGCGACCGCACAACGCAACAGGTCCGACTAGAAATCGGCGGTGAACAACGACATCCGGTACTCGCCCTGGCCTGCCCGGCGGACGATGTGGATGTACCAGCCACAGATATCCGCCGAAATCGGCTGCGTGCACGGGGCCACGCAGTAGATCGTGCCGCTGGCTTCAGTGAGCCGGTAGTGGACGATTCCACAGACGTCGACGATGTAGACATCGTAGGTGAGCGTGGGATCCGCCTCGAACCAGATCGCTAAGCTCTCTCCAACCCTGGTGTCGATCCTGTACCAGTCACGTCGATCGAGCTGGCCCCGAGGTCCCACAGTTCCGAGGGAACCCTCGTAGTGGCCGGGACCCAACAGCGGGGCGTCGCCCGGACCGGTCGTGTCGGGCAGGCGTTCCCGGACGGTCACATCGTAGGGATCCCATACCGGGCAGAGGTCAGGGATGTCGCCCGGCCAGCACCCCTCGTCCGGTGGCAGCACGCACTCCTCGACGGGTTCTTCCGGCGGTGGGGGGGGCGGCGGCGGGGGCGGCGGTTCCTCGGGCGGGGGCGGCGGCTCGGGGGGTGGAGGTTCTGGTGGC
>PUMC01000041.1 GCA_003552425.1 Candidatus Acetothermia bacterium
CGAGCGTGAGTACAGCAAGAAGGATCGGCACCGTCAGCAACACCCGTCGTATCAAGTAGCTGATCACCGAACGCTCCTTGCCATCGAGTGGCTCTGGGGGCGAGGCGTCCGCCTCGCCCCCAGGCCGGTGGTTCAGTGTGCCAGAATTCTGGTCTTCTCGGTTATCTGCGGCGAGTACTGCGTCCACACCCACTTGAGTGGGTAACCAAGGTCCACGTAGTCCCACATCGGGAAGGTATACTCCAGCCTGATCACAGGGAACGCGGCCATGTGCTCAAGGAGTTGAACCTGCGCATCCTTCCAGAGTGCCTCCTGGATTTCCGCATCCAACTCCCAACGCGCTTGCTCGATCAAGTCGTCGATGCTGTCGACCTCACCGTCTCCGGAGGCATCGAGCCTGCCGTAGTGGGAGAAGTTCGTGATCGGGCTCTCTCCGTAGGTGACAGCTGCACGAGAGTGGTAGAACTGCGTGAAGAAGACGTCGACATCCGGCCGCCAACTCGCATAGTACACTATGGGGCTTGCGTCATCGCGAATCAGCGCATGGAACGTTGCGTGCTCCACAACCCGCAACCTTAGATCAATCCCTACTTCGCGCAGCTGGTCCTGGATGATCTCCATGGGTTTGAGGTAGCTGCTCGCCATCTCCGAGATGATCACCTCGGTGCTGAAACCGCCTGGGAGACCCGCATCAGCCAGTAGGCTTCGCGTCTTGTCTCGATCGGTCTCGTAGGCCACGCCTCGGGCCCTCGCCGTCTCCAAGCTCAGCGCGCCGGGCGCAGGATCCGCCAACGCAGGAGAGTAAATTGGCTGCCCCATACCCATGAACGCCGCAATCGCGGCTCGATCGATTGCGTAGGCCACCGCCTGACGTACCCTCAGATCGGTAACCGGCTCGTGGCCGATGTTGAAGTGAACCTGTTGGACCTCGCAAGGACCAAATGTGGGCGCGCTCACTCCGGGGAGGGCCTCCATCTGCTCGCGCCAGATCTCCTCTTTCAGGCCCTCGATGATGTCCAGCTCTCCCGTCCTGAGCCCGAACTCCCGGGAGGCCACCGGCGGCATGAACACATAGGTCACGCTATCAAGTATTGGGGCACCCCGGAAGTACTGATCATTGCGAACCATCACAACGCTGTCCAACGGCGTGTACGAGGAGAACTTGAACGGACCGGTTCCCACCGGATTGGTGCTGAACCACTCATCACCCTGTTCTTCCAAGGCGATCTTTGGAACGACGAACCCTCCTTCGTTGTTCGCTACCTTGGCCAGGAACAGTGTCTCGGACATGGGACGCTCAAGCGAGATGCTCACCGTGTATGTGTCAACCTTCTCGAACTCCAGGCCACGGTATGCGGCGTGGAATCCTGAGCGCTCGGAGTCCGACGCTCTGAGAAGAGAGTACACCACGTCGTCAGCAGTGAGCTCGTAGCCTTCCGGGTATCCGGGGAACGGGTGGAAGTAGACTCCTTCGCGAAGATAGAAGGTCCAGGTAAGTCCGTCGTCGGAGACCTCCCAATCCACCGCTATGTCGGGCTCAAATCCTACCTGGTTATTCGGAGGATACCGTACCAGCCCGTTGAACATGGGGTTGACAATCGAGCGATCCATCGTCGTCGTCGCAAAATGGGGGTCAAGCGTTCTCGCATCACCAGAGTCAAACGCGATCCTAAGATCCTGACGATCCGCAAGCTCCCCCGCAAGCGCAACAGAAGACACCAACAACACAACCGTACATAGCGCTACCAGTCTGCCCATTCTTCCCTCCTTAGATCACGAGCAGTCACGCGCAAGCCATCTCCGATCAGTTGCTGAGTACCTACCACCTCCTTCTTACAACGGTCTTCGATATGTATAGCGGTTTTGCCTATCGCCAACAAGTCAGGCTGCACAACACTACGAAGCGAAAACCCATGGTAGGTCTAGAGAAACGCCAGCAGCTCGCCCGCTTCTCGCCCCTCGAGGCTCGCCAACACATCGGTTAACGCACGCACGCGATCTTCGTCCAACACCGTTGCCGCCAAGCGGCGAAACTTGGCATCCAATGCCTCATCGGGGATGGGACAATCCGGGTCCCCCCGTGCTGACAGCGTCGGCCCGACCAGTTCACGCCCGTCTGCCAAGCAGATCCGCACTCGGGCAAGGCATTCGTCCGGAAAGCGGGCCTCCAGAGTCTCCTCAGCACAGACCCTGACCCGCCGACCCAGCGCGAGGACGCGGTGGTCGGCCACGCGCTCGTCACACACCTGCTCCACACCGATGGTTCCGTCGACCAACGCGACCGCCAGCGCCCACGGTAGCGAATACTGGGCCTGATGGGTGTCGGTAGGGGGGAAACAGACGGTCGCAGCTGCCGCGTCGAACGTTTCGACCTCGATCGCCTCGATGTCCTCGGAGGAAAAGCCGTACGCGCGTTGCAGCCGCAATGCCCCCTCCACTGCCGGCTGGGTCCACCGGCATGTCGGGTAAGGCTTGAAGTACTGCTTGAGCAGGAGCCACGCATCACCCAGCGTCGCCATCTGCCGGCGGCCCAACGCCTCTGCCCACAGGAGCGAGGGGGGCCCATGCAGGTCGACCTCGTACATGCCGAGAGCCAGGGCGGCCGCCAGTGCTCCGCCGCCAGCGGCATCCTTCACCGGCCCCGGGTGCGCGATGCAGCGCATCATGGGCGCCATCGGCGCGTAGTATTCCGCTGCCCCCACCACGGCGTCCAGGGACCCGGCGGGGATCCCCCCCACTAGAGCTCCAGCAGCCGCCGCACCGAGGGCGGCCCACGACCCCGAAGCATGGTACGCAGGTCCGTACAACGCATGGACCGCAACACCTGCTCTGCAAGCCACCTCGTAGCCCAGGGCAATCGCTGTGAGCAGGTCGGAGCCGCGCGTGTCCTCACCCGCGCATGCCAAAGCCACGGGGATGACCGTGGCGCCCGCATGCCCCTTGGCTGGCCGGTATCCGTCGTGCCCATCCAAGAAGTCCACGAGCATCGCGTTGTGATAGGACGCCCCCAACAACGAACTCCCCACTCCCCGGAACCACAGCCTCGCACGTCCCGAACCGAACTGCTTATGGGTCATGGAGAAGAGCCGTTGGCTGTCGGCGAGGGCAGCGGCTCCTGCGGCGACACCCAACACATCCTTCAGGCAACGCTTCGCTTGCCTCATGACGGTGTCGGGAAGCCCCCCACGCTGAATCTCGGTGAGCCGCTCAGCATAGTTCATCCTCACCTCCGTAGCTCCGGCAGACCACTGTACTCCCAAAGGATCGGGGTCGGCGAAATCCCCGACCCCGATCCTTGTTATCCGCTGCTACAGGTTAGGCGGTTCAGCCGTCGATTAGGCCGTGCTCCAACAGGAAGTCCCGCGCCGCCTGAGCGGGCTCCACACCATCGATGTCGACCCGGGCGTTGAGCTCCGTCATGGTCCGCTGGGCCTCTGCCGCCTCCTCAGGGAAGACGGCCACGAGCTCGCCTAGAATGTCCTCCAACTCAGGATGGGCCTCCAGCAGCTCCGCCCGCACGTTGGGGGAGAGGTCGTAGGGCGGCCAGAAGAACTTGTTGTCCTCCAGGACGACCCAGTCGTATTCGACGATGTACGCGTCGGTGCCGAACGGGTTCCCGACCTCCACATCTCCCCGGATCA
>PUMC01000011.1 GCA_003552425.1 Candidatus Acetothermia bacterium
CGAAGCGGTAACCCTCTGCTGCCACCGCCTTCACGCTGATCACGGCGCCCTCTTCGTACGGACCCATATCGGTGTCATCTGTAACCGCTCCGCCGCTCACGGGGTCGGCGGCCATGGTAAGTGCGTAGGGGGCATCGCTTGGTTCATCCGGGTCCCCGGAACCGGTGTCTCCCTGGGCCAACCGGTGCACGAAGTAGTTGTAACGCACCACCGACACAGACATCCCGTCCCCGCCCCCAACCTCTTCCATGACCTCAATATACTCAAAGACCACCACGTCCCCAGAGGCGCTGGAGAACACATAGCCAAGAGACCCGTTCCACGTATCGATGTCGCCCGTAAGGTCGATCAGGCTGGTGGTGTCATTCAGCCGGTCTCGAACGTAGACATACACCGGCGAATCGGGATCGTCTGGCACAACATCGGAGTCACTGCTGCGGAAGAAGACAAAACGCCCATCATCACTCATTCCCACGAGCCCGTTCCATATATCCAACTGCTCGCCCGTGGAGGATAGGCTGGCCCGGGTCGTGAGTCCTGTCTCCATGTCTCGCACGAAAACGTCGTCGGCTGCATTGGTATCGCCGGGCACCAGGTCCGATGCCGAACTCTCGAAGGCCACCCAACTGCCATCGCCGCTTATAAGCGGCGCCCCGGTCAGAGAGTCGATGAGTTCCCCGGTGATGGACACACTTACGTTGAGGATCCTGCCCGACCAGCGATCATGGACATAGATATAGCTCGTCGCCTGGCCAAAATGCCCGGGATACTTGGACGTGAAGGCCACATAGCGGCCATCCCCGCTGATGACCGGGTACGATCCACCCATATCAACGCCGTCCAGTGTGATATCGACCGGTTCCGTGAACCCGGTGAGCCGGTCGTAAACCCAGATGCAACAACCGGGGGCATCGTCATCCCACTGGGCCAGGCCCGGATCGTAGAAGGCGATGAATCTCCCGTCATCACTGATGGACGGAGAACGGCTGAAGTACCCGAAACTTGGCATACTCTGGCCCGCCAGCCAGTGCGTAGAGCGCCAGTATACCGAGACCATCCTGGTCTCACCCGTCTCCCGGTCGTGCAGGAAGATGTCCGGCAATGAAGGATCCCGCCAGTAGAACGGCGATTGCCAGTCATCGCTGCCGATATCCCGGGGGTCCAAGTTGGTGGCCCGCGAGACGAAGGCGATATAGCGGCCATCGGCGCTGATGGCGGGTTCAGCACTATGACCATTGCCAGGCATACCACTGCTGGACACGCTTACCATTTCCGTTGTACCCATATCCCGGTCATACACGAATACCTGCGATGTAGGACTGTGCCAGGGGTCGTCTGTGTCAAGGGGTTCCACTATGGTGACGAAGGCCACGAAACGACCATCTGCGCTTATGTCAACATAGCTCGGATGGGGATAACCCCGCTCATGGAAGCGATCGTAGAGACTGACAAGCTCGGTCTCGCCCGGCACAAAGGGTTCCAAAGGTCCGTCCGCTGTCGACGCCGCTACCGACGGCCCGTCGCTGGTCCAATTATCCCAGGCATCGCCGGCCTCCACACTGAACGTGTAATGCCTGCCGGGATTCAACCCTGTCACCTGGTAGGTCCGGGTATCCCCAAGAACGGTGGCAATACGCATGTCTCCGGCAAACACCCGGTATAAGGTCACCCCGTCATCATCCGTTGCCTCACTCCAGGACAGAGTCAGACTGGTGGGACCGATCCCGCTGACCAGCACCTCGCTTCCCGCAGGCCAGGTGGGCGGAGACTCTTTCAAGCGGGCTGCCGTAGTCACCGGGGCTGACTCCAGCAATTCGCTCCAGTTGCCGGCCTGGTCCCTGGCAGCCACCCGGAAGGTGTAGGTGGAGTCCCAATACAGGCCCGTAACGGCATAGCTGGTGGTCTCGCCATCGACCTGAACCAAAGGGCTGTGGCCCCGAAAAATCATGTAGTGCGACACAGCCACGTCGTCCTCAGCGTTCGGCCAGGACAGGGTCACACTGCGTGACGAGATGTTGCTGACGGTAATCTCGCTGCCGGCGGGCCAAGTGGGAGGGCATATGTCCCTGACTGTTATGGTTACCGATGGTCCGTCCTCGGACCATACATCCCACTCGTTACCGGCCTCAAGCTTGAATTCGTATGTCTGGTCAGGTATCAAACCCATGACGGTATAGGACATGTTGAACTGTGACGTGGCGGTGACAGTGTCTAGAATGTCGTCATCACAGTAGATTCTATAGTGGGTGGCGCCTTCCACCCCCACCCACTTGCCGTCTATCCGATCAGCGGCGCTCATCTCAAGAGACACCGTCCCGGCAGGGCATGCGTTGCGGGCTTCAAAGGTGGTATCTTGGGGCCAGGAGGGGGGCTGAACTGCCGGGGTTACAACCGTCGCCCCCAGAAGGCTGCTCCAGTTGCCGGCTGCATCGCCCGCCTTTACACCAAAAACGTAGGACGTATCAGGAGCGAGTCCGGTCACCTGCAGGCTGAGCACGTTGTCCGCCACGGTATCAATCACAACGCCGTCCTGGTAGATGCGATAGGCGGTCACGCCGGCATTGTCCACAGCTTCGGACCACTTCACGGTGAGCGATTCATATCCCACGTCCTCAACGGTGACGGCGCTGCCCGCCGGCCATGTTGGGGGCGAAGTATCCGGAGGAGGTTCCGGATCTGGGTCGGAGGGACAGTCACCTGCCGCCTGGTTGGCTGCCATGTCGATCTGGGTCTGCTCAGTGGGACTCGCATGTACAGTAAGTACATGCGACGCCGCTGTAGATTCGAACTCGAATAGCTGGACAGGAGCGGAGAACTGATCACTGTAGAGTTGATGTCCGTCCACGGTGCGGACCAGGCGGACCCGGAACTGGTCTCCTGCAGTGGTGTACCAATGTGTGACCAGGGCAAGCGTGTCACCGCAGGGGCTGAACCGCCAGAAGGCCGAAGCCAGGTCCAGCGGACCGTCGGTCCACACGACCTCCCCGCCAACCAGGTCCACCAGCTTCATCTGCACATTGAGGTCGGGGGTTATCCACGCATACATGAAGGCAGCGTCGTTATCGTCACGGCTGTAGCCCCAGGTGGCGCCGCCGTACCGTGTATCCTCCAGACCGGGCTGTTTCCCTATGAAGAACTGGTCCTCGTGCTGGATCGCACCGGACCTGGCATCGACCAGGAACAGGGTCAACTGGTCCGAAGCGTTGATGGTGGCGTAGAACAGGTAGTTGCCTTTGGGGCTGAAATTAACCTGGTACTGGGCCCCGACACTGATGTCCCAGACCGAGTCTGTGGAATCCCAGCGGGGTCCCGGCTCCCATTCCTCCAGATTGAACAGACGTGCGGTGTGTGTGGTGCCATCACTGCCGTGGAACACGAAGCGATGGTCGTCGGGACTGAAGCCCCAGACAGCATCGCCGGTGAAGCTGATGAACAGGACGTCATCGCCGCCTTTGGACACGGTAACGCTCGTGGTCGTGGCTGACACCTGATAAGTGCCTCCCGGCGACGCTCCCTCCTGTAAGTCGAGAGTTTCGGTCTTGATTTCTTTGCCACGAGCGGGGGCCACATATGCCCCTGTCTTCGTGCACCCGCAGTCCGTCCCCGGCCTCTGATGGCTGGCAC
>PUMC01000084.1 GCA_003552425.1 Candidatus Acetothermia bacterium
ACCCGAACGCCCTACCGCGGTCCTCACGATACCGAGAAAATGTTCCGGATCCCTTAGCTGCAGACTCGAGATATTGACCGCGAGATCGAAAGTAATCGAGCGGTTCCACGTCGCCGCCATTGTGCATGCCTCGCCAAGAAGCCACGCTCCGATCTCGCCAATGATGCCGAGGTCCTCGCACAGGGGAACGAAACGCGCCGGCGGTATATCGCCCAGGGCAGGATTGTGCCAACGCAACAGCGCCTCAGCACCGACGATCGCGCCGTCACACACGCGCACGATGGGCTGGTAGACAACGTAGAATTCACCTCGATCCAGCGCCTCGATCAGCGCATCCTCCATCGCCTGCCGCCGCTTCAGCTTCTCATCCATTTCCCTGGTAAAAAAGCGATAGCACGCTTTGCCCTCTTCCTTGGCCCTGTACAACGCTATATCCGCATTTCGCATCAAGCCTTCCGCCTCGAGACCGTCGGCGGGCGCGACCGTTACCCCAAGGCTTGCCGACACGCGAAACTCGTGACCGCTGATCTCGATCGGACGCCTCACCACGTTCACAAGCTTCGTGCAGACGGCTTCGATAACGGCTGCCTCCTTGACCTCCGGCAGCAGGACCAGAAACTCGTCGCCACCAAGCCGGGCAACCGTATCGCTTTCCCGAAGCGCGGCCTTGATCCTTGAGCCGACCCTGGCAAGGAGATGGTCTCCAGCACCATGACCCAGCGAGTCGTTCACTTTCTTGAAGCTATCCAGATCCAGCAGCATGATCGCGACGTTATTCCCGTACCGACGTTGCTGCTGGCGCAGCGCCTGGGATACGCGGTCCATCGCGAGATTGCGGTTTGGCAGCCCCGTCAGGTCATCAAAATTCGCCTGCACGGTAAGGCACCGCTCGTACACCTTGCGTTTCTCGATCTCCTCAACCAGTTGCTCATTCTGCCGCTCGAGGATCCGGCCCTGCCGCGTGGATTCGTCCACGCGCCCACGCAGGAGCAGCGCCTGAGCCTGCAGGCGGTTTGCAAAGACCATGACCACAACCACCATGCCCGAAAGCAGGAGCAGCAGCACCACGGCCCAATGGGATGTCAGATACCCGGCCAGACCTTCCGGATCATGAACCCCGACCAGGACAAAGGGTGTCCCGGACACGGGCGCCTGGATCCGCAACGGGCCGGTGCCGCCAAGGGCGGCCGAAGCAAAGCGGGGGTCTTCATCCTGCGCTACCCCGGACCACGGGTCGCCATGGTGCTCGCTGCCACCGTGCAGGACCACGCCCTCGTGACCGATCAGCATGATCCTGGTTGCACCGCCCTCGCGGCCATCGTGAACCAATCGCTTAAAGGCCCCTTCGAGATTGACGCGTGCGACCAGCGACCCCACCGGTTGCGCTGCGTGCAGATACCTTAGGGAGAGGAAAATCTCGCGGCCGCGGGCGTGGATCAGCGGATCGCCCGAACTCTCGAAATGCAGATGCGCATCCAGCTGGCAAGGTTCGCCATCCCGCTGGGTGTCCGCAAGCACACCACCGTCCTCGCGCAGAAAAACGAGGCGCGAAAAGGCCGGGTAGCCATCCGGTAGCATCGATTGCTGCCACTCGTCAAGCCGGCGCTCCAGGCGCGCGAGGCTGGCCCCCAGTCCATATTCCATAGACATCCCGAGAGCCTCATTGGCGAAGAAGGCGGCGATGGCGACATCCTCCGAAATGTTCCAAAGATCCTTTTTCCGTTCATGAAAGAAATAGGACAGGGCACTCGCACGCACATCGAGATCATTTTGCGCTTGCACTGCATGAGACTGCCTGAAATCACGCTGCGCGACCATTGTGACAAACACGATGAAGCCAAGGAACGCGAGCAGCACGATACCGGCAATCAGAACCGGCAAATTGCCGTGAGAGTTTCCCTGGACGCGCCGGGAAATCAAGGAGACGATGCCTCGAAGAAGTCGCTGTAATGGGAAAAGACTTCAGGAAAATATCGTTTTACCAGCGAGTGATAGCGGCCATCACGCCATAGCTTTTCAAAATATTCATTGAACGCTTCAAGCAGATCGGGCGACGAGTTCCGGAACGCTGCGGCCATGCGCTGTTCTTCCGATATGGGTCCGAGGACCGCTAGATCGCCGGGCCAGCGAGCCAGGGCGACAAGGGCATCGGGTACGTCCAGGATGGTCGTCTGCGCCGCGCGATCCAGGATCGCCGGGGCCATGTCGTTCAGATTGAGCGTGCGATCGGCCAACACGACGTTTGCTCCGGTCTCCTCGAGATCGTAGAGGCCGGGGTCGAGGCAGGTGTTCTCCAGCGCCAGTACCGAGACACCGTCCAAAAGTTGGCGAACCTGTGCAATATCCTGATCCAGCGAACCCGCCGGTGTAATCGGCCGCAACGGCGTATCCGCGCGCGCCATCAGCCATATGCCGGACGGGAAGGTCGGTACGGAGAAAGCAGCCACTTGCTCGCGCCAGGGCAGGATCGTCACGCCGTTGGCAAGAATGTCCCCGCGTATGGGCGCAGGATCGAGCCAACGAACGCCGGCGCCGTCGCGCTCCGCGTGCCGTCCCACCAGATCGCCGAAGGCGGTTGACCAGTCTGTCTGCACAAACTCGTAACGCACCCCGAGGTGCTCCGCGAACCCCTGTACCAGCTCGACATCGAGACCGTCACCGCTGCCTGTGACGAAGTTCGCGTAGGGGATCCCGAGGTGCCGGAGCACGCCGGCCTCCAGTATGTCGTCAAGATCCTTGCCGTGGGCCGAGCCTGTCGCGACCAAAAGCAGGCACGATAGCAGGCCCGTCAATGCATGCTGGCGTTGCATGATGGACTCCTCTCTGGTACCTCAGATCGGTTTGCAGGGCACGCACCTCGCGTTGGCACCTGATTATCGCGAAAGGTCCTCCGCTTGCGGCCTGCGTGGTATGGAATGCAGGAGGCCAGCCTCCGGTTCATGATTTTCCGGTGCCCGATTGGCGAGAGGGCTTGCCTCCGGCACACAACCCGCCGGTGCGGAGCTTTCGCGATAATCAGGCGTTGCCAAGCCACGTCCCCACCCATCGAGCAGATGTGTATCTATATCCAACCCACGCGTCGCTCCCTCAATTGGGCGACCCAGCAATATCAGAGGATAGACTAAAATCCCGGAACATTCCCCAGACCTCAGGCGCGATACCCCCCGGCGTCTGGCTACAAAAGCGTGAATCACAGGAAGTTGAACAGCGAGAGGCGCTGGACCTGCACGTAGGTCTGCTGGGCTGCCTGCAATGCCGTCTGCTGCAGATTGAAGCGGCTGATCGCCTCGGCGTAGTCGAGGTCCTCGATTTCCGAGAGCGTGCTGCGCAGCTGCAGCACCTGGTCCTCGTTGATGCGGTTCTGGGTTTCCACGGCCTGCAGCCGCGTTCCAACACTCGCCCGAACGTCGAGCAGGTTCCCCAGCGCGTTGTCGAGGTCTTCCAGCGCGCGGTTCACCGCGTTGTTCAATCGGGCCTGATCGGCTGGATCCGATACGCCCGCTTCCAGTGCGTCCGCGAGTTGACTGTAGGTGCTGAAAAGGTCCTG
>PUMC01000076.1 GCA_003552425.1 Candidatus Acetothermia bacterium
CGGCAACGCCTCTGAAGTCTATGACCTGTCCGGGTTCCCTGAAGGTGCCACCTTCCAAGAGGCTGACCCGGTAGATGGCGTACCGGCTATCCGCAACGTCGAGCGTACTGACGGCGTACTCAAGGTGACCCTGTGCCAGCAAGTCGGCCCTGGTCACTGGTCCGAGTCCGGCTGGTTTGACTCCTCTCAGTATACCCCCGAAGACATCCATGTGATCTACAACGAGGACAAGCCTCACTCTGGCACCCCGTGGGCTAAGACCAAGAACGGCAAGGAGTACATCTAATGGGCACCGTACAGTTCAAGACTCAGGAAGAACTCGCAGATGAACGACTCGCCAACTGGCGGGCCTCAGCGAAAGTCTCCAAGTTCCAAGCTAAAGCGGCTCTCAAGAAGTCAGGTCTCTTGGGCAGGGTGAGGTCCATGATGAAGTCCCTTGGTGAGGATGACATCACGCGGATCGCATGGGAAGACGCTCAGGAGTTCCGCCGGGAGAGTCCGACCGTGTTGCACCTGGCTGTGGAGTTGGAACTCACTGACGAAGATCTCGACACTCTCTTTGAACAAGCCAAGGAGATTGACGCTTAACAATGTCCGCAAAGAACGTAGCCGAGACTGTCGCACAGACGGCTACCCCGGTTCCGGTCGGGGTATCAGGAGCCGTCTTCCTGGGGATCACGGTGCAGGACTGGGTACTACTGGCAACTGCCATCCTATTGGTATTCCAGCTAATCGTGATTGCGCCTAAAGCCTTTCGGGCTCTCCGCACGGGAGTCCAATCCATTCAGAAAGCTCTACGGAGGATCAAGAACCGATATGAGCGCAAGTAAAGAGCTTCTCGAAAAGCTCCATGAAATGACTGCACAACACCTACTGGACCGTATTGAGTCCGGTGAAGCCACAGGCTCCGAGATCGCCCAGGCAGTCAAGATGCTCAAGGACAACGGCATCGAGACCAACACGGGTAGCGAGAGTCCTCTCGATGGAGTGGCTGACAGACTCTCTGACAAGCTCCCGTTCACCAGCACTGACGACGCTACAGCTCACTGACACCCTCCAGATCAACCACACAGGCTCTCTCTGCTGCTTCTAACTATCCGCTAGTGCAACCATACCGGGTTCGGATAGAAGCTCTGAGAGAGCCTCACACGGAGTTCTAGGACTATATGGCCGAACAGAGAATCACAGCCAAGGTTCCTCAGCAGCTCCACGACTTCCGCAATTTCCTGTATCTGACCTGGGAGTTCCTCTGGGAGGGTGGTGCCATCACGGCAGCCAAGCCTGACCCTACCCCTGTTCAGTACGATATCGCCCGCTACCTCCAAGGAGGCCCAAGACGTAAAGTCATCGAGGCATTCCGTGGTGTGGGCAAGTCGTGGATCACCAGTGCCTATGTGTGCTGGCGGCTGCTCCTCAATCCTCATCTCAACTTCCTGGTGGTCTCTGCCTCGAAGGATCGTGCTGACCAGTTCAGTACGTTCACCAAGCGACTCATCTATGAGTTCCCCTTGCTGCAACACCTGAGACCCAAGCATGGACAGCGTGACTCGAACATTGCGTTCGACGTTGGCCCTGCCGGTATCTCTCACTCTCCCTCAGTGAAGTCCGTGGGTATCACCGGTCAGCTCACCGGTAGCCGTGCTGACGAGATCATTGCGGATGACGTTGAGTCCCTGAACAACTCACTGACCAACGCACTTCGTGAGGGGCTCTCCGAGAGGATCAAGGAGTTCGACGCCATCCTGAAGCCTGGGGGTGTCACTACGTTCCTCGGTACGCCCCAGACAGAGATGTCCATCTACAACGAGCTGAACTCTCGCGGGTATGAGATCCGTATTTGGCCAGCCCGACTGCCGATGAATCCTGACCACTACAAGGGTCGCCTTGCTCCGATGATCATGGAGAAGCTGGAGCGTGGAGCCAAGGGACGAGATCCCGTGGACCCTGACCGCTTCGGTAACCAGGATCTCCTGGAGCGTGAGGCTTCCTATGGGCGCACAGGCTTCGCCCTACAGTTCATGCTGGATACCAGCCTGTCAGACAGTGAGAAGTATCCTCTCAAGCTGGCCGACCTGATCATCCTGTCGCTGGACCCTGAGATGGCTCCATTGAAGCTCGCCTGGAGTTCTGGTCCTGAGTATGCCGTGGGTGATGCTCCCAATGTGGGCATGGCTGGTGACAAGTTCTACCGACCCATGTGGAAAGCCAAGGAGATGGCTGACTACACAGGGGCCATGATGTTCATCGATCCCTCAGGTCGAGGTAAGGATGAGACCTCCTACGCAGTCGTGAAGATGCTCCACGGGTATCTCTACCTGATGGACATCGGTGGCTTCCAGGAAGGTGGTTACTCCGAGGCAACCCTGAAGGGTCTCGCTGTGATCGCTGCCAAGCACAAGGTCAATGAGGTGTGGTCAGAGCCCAACTTCGGTGATGGCATGTTCAATGAACTGTTCAAGCCGTGGCTCCGGAAGATCCACCCCTGCACCCTGGACGAAGGCCCACGGGCCACCCAGCAGAAGGAACGGAGGATCATCGATACCCTAGAGCCAGTCATGAACCAACACCGACTGGTGGTCGATGAGAGGCTCATCAAGAAGGACTATGAGACAGCACCCTCCCCTACCTACTCGCTGTTCTATCAGATGACCCGACTGACTGCTGACAGAGGAGCCCTGGCACACGATGACAGGCTCGATGCGTTAGCTGGTGCGGTGGCCTATTGGGTCGAACAGATGGGCCAGGATGCTGACTCCAAGTCTGCTGAGTACAAGGACAAGCTCCTGAACGACGAGCTGGCGAAGTTCACAGCCAACGTCATGGGGTACTCTGACCAAAGCAACGACACAGTCTGGATGGACGCTTGAAGTAAACCCTCACCTCGGGAGGAATACCTCCTGGGGTGTCTCTAATAGACATCGATGAGAGCAAGGAATCCGTGATAACGGACCCAAGCCCTTCTTACTGGATACACCTATAGGATAACTGACGGACGTCGGACTACCTATGGAGGAACCTGGAACGTGGATTACATCACACGATGACACTATCCAAGGATGAGACTGGAAGATACCTACTAGATAACCCTAAGGTGTCTTTTACTGCAAGAATCATGCCAACTTTTGGAACAGCGTGAAGATAGCTGCTAGGTGTGGACTGTGAGAGAGAGCTGGGAGGTATCGGTGGGTTGGACCGGATCATTTTACCGCAAAAATACGAGTGGGTATTGAGATATAAAAGGCCGCACGATTCCCCCGTAGCCCTTCTTACTGTACAACCATCCAGTTCGTAAGTCATTGATTCATATGGGCACCCTACCATTGATAGCTATTGGATGCCACAGGGGCTGCCACAGGATGACGTAAGTTGTTGATTCCATTGACATCGCATCAGTCTATAGATCCGCTGTGCAGCCAATTGATGGCCATATCTCAGCATGTGGAAAAGCATTTCATTTCTTTTGCTCGTTGGTGAGTGCTACAGTAATTTATTTTCCTGGCATGGTTATTGCATCACAACCCACCGACAACCCATCGACAACC
>PUMC01000023.1 GCA_003552425.1 Candidatus Acetothermia bacterium
AGGGACGACCTTCCCCGCTCCACTTGGGAGAGGAAGCTCGTCGACAGGCCGCACCTCGAGGACAGCTCCTCAAGGGTCCACCCGCGGCGCTGCCGCGCCTCGCGAATCCGCCGTCCACTATGTTCCATGTTTGAAGCTATCTCGTACGAATTTCACAAGATCTGACCTCCCGCTTGGAGCGTTACGTCCAACCTGAGCTTACACGCTATCCACCTGTTTCACCCATAACCCGCCCCACGCTCTCCCTGCAGCGCGCCCACCGCAATACAGCGCACGCCGTGTCCGTCGTCCCGCTCCACCATGTCCGGACGCCGTTCGGTGCACGCCGGCCTTACATGGGGGCAACGGGCGCTGAACCTGCATCCGGGGGGTAGGTTCACCGGGCTGGGCACCTCCCCTCGCGGTACCACCTTGACCGGTCGCAACGCCTCCTCTTCCTCGGAGACCACCGGAATCGCTGACAGCAGCATCTGGGTGTAGGGGTGCGTGGGATGCCTGAAGAACGCCTCCGCGGACGCCACTTCACAGATCTCGCCCATGTACATGATGGCGATGCGCGTGGCTACATTGCGCATCAGCACAAGGTCGTGGCTGATGAACACGTAGGTGAGGTTCATCTCCTGCTGGAACCGGAGCAGCATGGCCACGATCTTCGCCTGAATCGAGACATCGAGCGCCGACGTCGGCTCGTCGAGAACGACGAGACGGGGATTCGTGGCCAAGGCCCGGGCGATCGCCACACGCGCCTTCTCCCCTCCGGACAGGGTCGATGCCGCCTTGTACATGTACTCGGGCGTCAACTCCACCATCTGCAAGAGCTCCGCCACCGCCTCGCCCCGGGAACGACGGCTTCCGATCCCGTGGACCTCGAGCGGAAGCTCCAGGATGCGGCGCACGGTACGCCGCGGGTTCAGGGAGGCCCCGGGATCCTGGAACACCACCTGGATATCACGCTTCAGCGATTTCGGCCTTCTGGAAAGCGGAACGGCGATGTTGACGTCGTCGAACACGAGCTCGCCGCCCGATGGGGGGTAGATGCCAAGCACGGTGTACGCCACGGTGCTCTTTCCGGATCCGGACTCGCCGATGATGCCAAACGTCTCCCCCGCACCTACCTCGAAGCTCACCCCATCCACCGCGCGCACCAACCCTTTGGGAGTGGAGAAATGTCGGTCGAGCTCCCTGGCCCACAGGAGCAGACTAGCCATCGGACTGCTCCGCGTACCTCGTGCACGCTACCCGGTGCGTGGGGTCGACCTCCACCAACGGAGGGCGCTCGCGGCGACACCGGTCCACCGCGTCCGTACAACGCGGGTGGAAACGGCATCCCTCGGGAGGATTCAAGTAGTTGGGAATGCGGCCGGGGATCCCTTCAGTGTCCTCCCAGCCCGTCAGCTTGGGCACCGCCCGCAGAAGGCCGGCGGTGTACGGGTGCAGCGGACGGGCAAACAGCTCCGCGGTCAGCGCATCCTCGACGATCGTTCCCGCGTACATCACGCACACACGGCGCACCATCTCCCGCGCCACACCCAGGTTGTGCGTGATCATCAGCACCGAAGTCTCCTGCTCCTCCACCAGACGCTTGAGGAGCCGCAGAATCTGATCCTGGATCGTCACATCAAGCGCCGTCGTTGGCTCGTCGGCGATCAGGAGCGAAGGCCGGGCTGCGAGCGCCATCGCGATGCACACACGCTGGCGCATGCCGCCCGAGAGCTGGAACGGATAGGACGACATCAGACGTTCCGGGTCAGGCAGCTGCACATCCTGAAGCGCAGACAGCGCTGCGCTGCGAAGCGCGCCCTTGGGCAGGGGGCGCGAGGAGCCGTAACGAATCGCCGCCAGCAGCTGGTCGCCGACGGAGAACACCGGATTCAGGGCAGCACTCGGATCCTGGAAGATGACCTGGATCTCCCTGCGTAGCTGTTTCCACACGGCAGACGGAGCGCTCACGATGTCCACCGGAGCATCGAACCGCCGAGAACGGATGAGGAGCTTCCCCGAGGACGGTTGAACCAGGCGAACCACACACCGACCCAACGTCGTCTTACCGCATCCCGATTCCCCGACCAACCCCACCTGTTCGCCCTCTTCGACCCACATGCTGACCCCATCGAGCACGCGCAGCACGCCGTCGAAGGTCCGAAACTGGGTTACGAGGTTCTCCACCTGCAATGCCGTTCCGCTCATAGCTCCTCGATGGCGAACATATCGCGGAGGCCATCGCCCAGAAGGTTGAACCCCAGCACCGTGATCACGATGGCCAGCGCCGGGAACACGGCGATCCACCACAGCTCAGGAAGGTAGGTCGCACCATCGGCCACCATCGTCCCCAGGTCGGGCGTCGGCGCCTGGGCACCCAGGCCCACGAAACTGAGCGACGAACCGATGAGGATCACGATCCCCATGTCCAGCGTCGCCTTGGTGAGCACCGTGGACGCGCAGTTGGGAAGGAGTTCGCGGAACAGGATGTGGGATCTTCGCGCTCCGATCACCTCGGCCGCAGCCACGTAGGTCTCCTGCCTGAGGGAACTCGCCTGTCCGTACACCAGCCGGCAGTACCAAGGCCACCACATCGCCGTCACGGCCATCATGGCGTTGAACAGGCTGGGCGTGAGTACCGAACAGATGGCCAGCGCAAGGATCAGCGGCGGCAGGGCAAGGAACACATCGGTAATGCGCATGATGACCGTATCGACCCATGTGCCCCGCATGTAGCCGGCCAACAGCCCGAGGAGCGTTCCCACCGGAACGGCGATCGACAGCACCACCAACCCCATGATGAGCGAGTAGCGGAACCCGAAGATGATCCGCGTCAAGACATCCCGGCCCACGGTGTCCGTACCCAGCAGGTTCCTCCAACTCGGCGTCTGGCTTGCATTCCGGAAGTCCACGAACGCACCTGCATGCGCGGGGTACGGGGCGATATACGGCGCGAACAGCGCCAACACGACCACCGCAAGGACAACCACCATCCCCACCACCGACATACGGTTGCGGGAAAAGCTATACCAGGCACGGCGCACTTTGGTGGACACCCCCGTCAACCCGCCCAGCGCACTCACCCCCTCTCCCCAAGACGGATCCGCGGATCCAAGACCCCCACGATGAGGTCTACGCAGAGGTTAAGGGCGATGTAGATCGCCCCCATCACCATCACCACGGCTGCAATCGCGTTGAGGTCGTTGCGCAGCATGGCGTTGATCCCGTAACGGGAGAACCCTGGCCAGTGGAACACCAGTTCTACAAGAAAGGCGTTGCCAAACAACACCCCGATCTGCATCCCCAGCACGGAAACAGGAGGGATGAGCGACGGCTTGAGGAGGTACTTCAACGTGATCCTCCATTCGGGGATGCTGTACTGCCGCGCCGCGAAGATGTACTCCTTGCCTAAGTTCTCGCTGATCGCAACGCGTGTGATCCTGGCCAGCTGCGCCATCCCCCCCAGCGCCAGGCTGAGGGCGGGGAGCAGCATGTGCCGCAGCGTGTCGCCTGCGGCAGCGAAGTTCCCCGTCAGCAAAGCATCGAACAGCATCATCCCGCTGATCACGGGAGGACGCGTTACGCCGGGACCGATCCGCCCCCTTGTGGGAAGAACATCCAGGAGATACCCGAACGTGAGCAGGAACACCACCGCAAACACGAACGCAGGGGTGGCCACACCCAGATACGAGAAGACGCGCACGCTGTTGTCCACCCAGCTGTTCCGGTAGCGGCCGGCGATGATCCCCAAGCTCAGCCCGAAGAGGATCTGGATGATGCCCGCCAGCAGCACGAGTTCGGCCGTGGCTGGGAGGAACTCCTTGATGTCGGTGAGCACAGGCCTCCGGGTGTACAGGGATGCCCCGAAGTCCCCCCGCACATCCCCCGTCAGCCAGCGGTAGTACTGCACGTAGAGCGGCTGGTCGAGGTGGAGCTGCTCCCTGAGCTGCTGGACCGTCCAGTCGGGCGCCCGCGGACCCAGGGCCATCCTCGCCGGATCACCCGGCAGCACCCGCGCAATCACGAAGATCAGGACGGATAGCCCGATCAGCGTGAACCCCGCGTACATCAGGCGCTTGATCAGGAACAGCCCCGTCTTCATGCTCCCCCGATCCTAAGCTTCCCCCGGGAAGACCCGGCGTTTTTCGGGAGGAGTACCATAGAACCGCGGGCTCTGCCGCACCCCAAGGGCCACCAGATCCTCGCACAGCTTGAGCGCGGCACGTCCGGGAACGATCACCGGCACACCAAGGCGATCGGCCAGCGTCCCGTCGATCCCCAACGCGCTGCCGCAACCCAGCACGATCACATCCGCGCCGTCATCCTCCACCACACACCGGGCCACCTCAAACACCCGTTCCGTCAACAACGACCGGTCCATGGACAGCCCCAGGACGGGCATCTCCACACAACGGATCGCCGCGCACTTGCCGGCCATCCCATACGCCTTGACGTTGACATCGATGTGGCTCACGGAGACCGCCGCCGAGGGACCCACAGCCACGATGCCAAACCGGTTGCCCACGAGCGACGCCACGTGCATGGCCGCCTCGCCGAGCCCCACCACCGGGACCGCCAGCCGCTCCTTGGCCGCTCGAAGCCCCGGGTCGCCGAAACAGTAGAGGACCACACCGTCGCATCCCTCGGCAACCGCCCGTTCGGCCTCCCGCACAGCGAACAACGCAGCACACGCGACATCGTAGTTGCACTCGATCGACTCAGGGCCAAAGGCCGTCTCCACCACCCGGACATCCGTGTCCGCGTCCTTGCACCCGTCGAGGTCCATCTGGATACCGCGGTTCCACACTTCGGTGGCCACAGGGACCACCACAGCGATCTTCTTCATGGGTCTGCTCCCGTCCCCAAGAGGGTGCGGCCGGGGAGGGATGCCCTCCCCGGCCGCATCGCGAGATGTCAACCGCCAACAACCTCCGCCAGCCGTTCGGGGTGCACCTGAATGAAGCGTGCCGCATACGGATACCCGAACACCATGCTGGGAAGTTCATCGAGCGGCCATGTGATGTAGGCCTCCTGGTACGCGTGCTTGCGCACCTGCTCGAACACGTTGAGGGTGGGGAACCGCTCCGCCAACTGCAGCTGGATCTGGGCGTACTTCTCCAGCCGCTCCTGTTCGTCGACCGTCGCCAGCGCAGCCTCGATCGTGGCGTCAAGCGCGTCATCAAGAAGCCACTCGTTCTGTGTGTAGCTCCGAGACGCGCCCGAATGGAACCGGTCGAGCATGGCCACGCCCGCTTCGGGGATGGCCGGGGTGATGAACGCACACTGGATGTGTGGAGCAGCATCGATGTCCGCCGCCTCCTCCACCATCGTCATCCACGGCGTCCGGCGAATGCGGACGTTGATCCCGATGTCCGCCATGTTCGACATGAACATCAGCGCGATGCGCTCCTGGGCGGGCACCTCCGCCGTCCACGCCACGACCACCTCGTAGTCATTGAGCTGATCGTAGTACACGGACTTTTGAAGTTCCGCCAGCGCCCGATCCACATCGCGGTAGTGCGGGTAATCAGCGATTACGATTGCACCCAGCTGGCTGGACGGAAGCACGCCCGGCACAGGGAGCGAGCCGGGGAAGAGTTCCGCCTGCGCTGTCTCGTAGTCGAACGCCCAGCCCATCGCCCTTCGGAAGTACACACAGTCGGTCGGGGCCTTGCGGTTGTGCACGCCGTAGACGAAGGGCGTGCCAGCCGGCGTGACGGCGATCTCGACACCGTCCACCCTGGCCATCGCCACGAGGTTCTCCTCAGGCTGCCACGTATCGGTGATCTCGAGTTCCCGGCGGGCCATCATCGTCCGGACCGTTGCCGTCTCCGTGATACCGATAAGGTGGAACTCGTCCGGTGCCTGAGGGTCGATCGGCAACCAGTAGTTGGGGTTCTTCTCCGTGATGAGTTCCTCTTCCAGACGGAACTCCCGCACCATGTACGGCCCGCTCCCGGCACTGTTGGTCAGCAAGAACGCTTTGCCGTAGTCTCCGAATTCTCCATAGGGCCCCGGCTCTACGACATTGTCCATCACGAGGTCGATATTCAGAATGCTCAGGCGGTAGAGCGACATCAGGAACGGACCGAACGGCTCGCTCAGCTGGAACCGCACCACGTGCGTGTCGACCACCTCAGACTCTGCTACCCTTCCCGCAAACAAGTACGCGTAGCCCTCGCCGATCGTCAGAAGCCGGTCCATCGAACCGGCTACATCCTTCGCCGTAAGCGGGGTTCCGTCGTGGAACAGCACATCGTCGCGCAGGTGGAACGTCCACGCAAGACCGTCATCGCTCACGTCCCAATGCGTGGCAAGATGGGGTTGGGGGGCGCCGTCCGCATCGGGATACACAAGGCTGTCGTACAGGTTCACCAACGCAATCGTGCTCGAAAGATCCCTTCCCACAGCTGGGTCGATGTACGTCGGCCAAGCTTCGGTCATCCGAAGCACCCGCACATCATCGGCCACACTCCACACTCCCATACCCAGAAGCACGCACAATCCCAACAGCAACACTCGTCGGTACATCTGTCCTCCTTCAGCGGGCGGAACCTTGCTTCCGTTCACGCCCTCATCCATGCACCAAACAGCACGCCACCACGGCTTCCCGCCACGATCACCTCCCGGTTCAGCCTACAGATCACCCTTGGCTCAGCTGGCGAAGCATGTCCACAAGCATCCGCACGGCCCGTTTCATATCCTCGATGTGGATGTGCTCTCGGGTCGAATGCTCCTCACGCGCCCCCATCCCCACGACAACCGTCTCGATGCCCCGTTCGTTGTACACCGAGGCATCCGTGCCGCCGCAGATCTTGCGGATCTGCGGGGTAAGCCCAATCGAGGAAACCGCCCGCACAGCCACACCCACCACCGGAGCATCCTCCGAGATCTGGATCGCCCGGTAGGCCAGTTCCGTGCGGACCTCGGCGACCGCACCCATCTCCGCGGCCGCGTCCTCAAACGCGCGCCGTACACGTGCGCTTTCCGCAAGGCACCGCTCGTGGTCAAGACTCCGGCACTCCGCCGTCACGGTCACGTGCTCCGGCACCGCGTTGCGGTTCTCGCCGCCCTGGATCACGCCCACGTTGACGGTCGTACCCTCGTCGACCCATCCCTCACGGATCGCCACGATCGCCTTGGCCGCTGCCCTGATCGCCGAGATCCCGCGCTCGGGTTCCATGCCCGCATGCGCCGCCCGCCCACGCACCTCGACGTCGATCGTCATCCGCGACGGCCCCCCCACAACGACCACATCCAGCGCATCCATGTCGATCAGGAAGCCCTCCCGCGCCTTAAGGAGGGTGGCGTCCAAGTTCTTGGCGCCCACGAGCCCCCGTTCCTCCTCTCGGGTGACAACGATCTCCAACGGAGGATGTTGCTCAGCGCTCACGAGGGCCTCCAAGAGCTCGGCGATCCCCGCCTTGTCGTCAGCCCCGAGGACCGTGTCGCCCGAGGTGCGGATGACGCCATCCTCCACCACAGGACGGATGTCCTTCCCCGGGCGGACTGTGTCCGCGTGCACACCGAACAGCACCGGCTTCGTGCGTCGGCTCCGCTTCCCAGGAAGCCTGGCAACGAGATTCCCGTAACCGTCGAGCACGCACTCAGCGCCCAACTCCTCGACGAGCCGGTCCTTGAGCCAGGCGATGAACGCCTCTTCCTCTCCCGACTCGCTGGGGATCGCCACCATCTCAAGGAACCGCTCGACGAGACGTCGTTCGTCCATCCCGCTCATTCCTTTTCGAGTTTCCGGGCCAACGCGGCAAGCCTAGGCTCCACAAACCGTCCCTGATCCAGAATCTGCTGGCCATCGAGCCATACGGAAGAGTTGAGGCAGATCCCGTCGCTGTGGGAGGGCGCGGTGATCCCGTCGGGCGGGAGCGTCGAAGCCCCCACGTTCCCGATGCCCCACTCCGTGGCCCCCCATACCCGTTCGTCCTCCAGGATGTCCCCGGTCAGCTTCGCCCCCGGGTTACAGCCGTAGGAGATGTGCGCGAGCTTCCGCATCTGGGGATGCCCATAACTGTCCATCCACGCCTCGAACTGACGCGCCTCGGGTCCGCCCTCCACCTTCACCACCGCTCCCGCCTCCACGCTCAGTACAATCGGCTGGTCGAGCTTCCCGCAGGGGGGAGTCACCGCTCCGTCGAACACGATCGTCCCCTCGATCGACGCGAACACAGGCGTCTGGCTTATTTGGCCGGCCAGCATCTCCGAAGACGGCGCGTGGGCGTACCCCAGCCTACAGCGGGTCGGAACATCGGCCGCATGGTCAAACCGGACGTCCCCCCCACTCGGCGTGGTGATCCGTGAGTGTTTCGCCGCGTCGAGCATCCCCGTGAGCGTCTTCTGGAACTCCTCCAGAACCGGGAAGTCCACACGGCCGATGCAGCGGACCATCATGTCCGCGTTCATCCCTACCAGACAAAGGTGGCGAAGCCGTGGGTTTTCCTTGATGGCGATGTCGAACGGTGTGGAGTAGAGCAACCACTGGTTGTTGAACTCCACCCAGGCGTCCGCCTCCTTGAGCGCAGCGGACAGCGGCCCCAAGGGAAGCATCGGATCGGCAGCTTTCCCCACCCCAAGGGGCGATGCGGTGAGGATGACCATCGGCTTTGCCCCGCGGGCGAACGCCGCCCGCGCGGTGGCCGTAACGACCTGCCAATCGCTCTCCGTGTCCGCCGTGATCACAAAGCACTCGTCCTGCTTGAGCCGAAACAAACGGTCGACCAACGTATCCGCTGCCTTGCCGAGTTCGAAATCGTAGAGGTTCATAGACTCCTCCCTGCCCGAACATGCTCACGCTGCCTGAGCAGCGCCGCCCCCTGTCCCGCAACCTTTCCACAATGCTTCACCATTGACACTATGTCGTAACGGTTTCACAAGTCAAGGCCCCCCCTGTCATGTGTGACCCGTTTCATTCAGTGTTAGCGCACTTTTAATCCTTTTCACAGAGATGCTCCCCCTACCAGAGGACTTCCAGCGCGTACATCGCGACCTGCGGGTTTCCGCTAACGATCGGGATACCCTCCGCCTGCGCCTGGGCCACAAGCAACCGGTCGAAGGGATCGCGGTGGTGCTCAGGGAGGGCTGCAACGCGTAGCACGTGGTCCATCCGCACAGGAAGGCTTGTCATCCCGTTGCGTGCGAGCTCCGCGGGGATGAACCGCTCCGGATGGTCGGGAAGGGCAAGGTGCCCCAGCGCGAGCTTGAGCGCGATCTCCCAACCGCTGGCCGCACTCACCAGCACCTCCGTGTCCGGAGTCCCCATGATCGCACGCGCGGTAGCCGACAGGCGCGCATCGAAGTAGGGTCCCACCACCACCCTTCCTCGAGCCGTCCCCGGAACCCTCCGCGTGCGTGCAGGGCGAATGGGGATCAGCCGGGCAACGGGTTGCCCCCCTCGGGCGATCACGCGTTCCTCCCCCGCCTCCACCCGGGCCAGAAGCCGCGAGAGGTGGGTCTTCGCCTCATGGACGTTGATTTCCGTTGCCATCGTTACCTCCTTGGGCCCACATGAGACTCGGTTATAGACTTAGTCAACACGGTGCGACCGCAGGCGCCTGCGATCGCGCAAGACCTGACCCCGGTTTTTCGGTAGCATGGAGGGCACACCAAGCGACAGGAGGTCGAGAGCGTGCAGAAGAACACCCAGCCGTTCTTGGAGAGGTTCTTGGATGCCCCCAGCCCGTCGGGATTCGAGGAGCCCGCCGCCCGCCTGTGGCGGGAGGAGGCCTCGTCGTTCGCCGAGCGCGTATGGCTCGATCAGCACGGAAACTCGTTCGCCGCCCTCAACGAGGAAGGGCGCCCACGGGTGATGCTGGCCGGACACATCGACGAGATCGGCCTGATGGTCTCCTACATCGACGATAAGGGTTATCTCTACGTTCGGGGGATCGGAGGGTGGGACACGCAGATCCTCCCCGGACAGCGCGTGGTCATCCAAAACGCCAAGGGCCCCGTCCGTGGTGTACTGGGGCGGAAACCCATCCACCTTCTCCAGGACGAGGAACGCAAGAAGGTGGTCAAGTTCGAGGATCTGTGGGTGGACATCGGGGCAAGCTCCAAAGAAGAAGCCCAAAGCCTCGTCGACATCGGCGACCCGGCCGTCCTCGCCCACGGCCCCGAGCCGCTGGGGGAGCAGCTCCTCGCCGCCCGGGGGATCGATGACCGGATCGGCGCGTACGTGGTGCTGGAAGCCCTACGGCAGCTCACGACGCTCAAACCGTCGGCGGCCGCGTTCGCCGTGGCCACCGTACAGGAGGAAATCGGCCTGCGCGGGGCGCGTACGAGCGCTTTCGGGCTCGACCCCCATGTGGGGATCGCCGTAGACGTGACGTTCACCTCCGACACACCGGGCACCGAAGGGGACAAGAAACGCATCGGGGAGATCAAACTGGGCGCTGGTCCGGCGCTATCACGGGGCCCCAACGTCAACCACAAGCTGTTGGCGATGCTCGTCGACACGGCACGGAAGGAGAACATCCCTGTGCAGATGGAGGCCGCAGCCGGCGCTACAGGCACCGACGCCAATGCCATCCAGCTCACCCGCGCCGGTGTCGCCACCGCCATTGTCTCCGTCCCCAGCCGCTATATGCACACGCCGTGTGAGGTCGTGGCGCGCAGCGACGTCGACCAGACCGCGCGCCTCCTGGCGCTCACCGTGGCCCGGATGAACGAAGAGAGTGACTTCCTGCCGAACTGAGCGCCCGCGCCACCCCCTTGCACGATGGGGGTGCGCTGTGCTACCCTATATGCGTTCAACATATAGAGGAGGGGGAGCGCTACAAGCGACGATCCATGAGCTGCGCAGAACACCATCACGCGGACGAGCACTGTTGCACGCCCGGCTGTCGCGTACACGGCCTTCTGCAACCCTGGCTCCTCCTGCTCCTCTATCGAGGCCCCACCCATGGCTACGATCTTCTGGAGAAACTGGGCGCCGACGAACGCACCACGAGCGCCGACCCGGGGCTCCTGTACCGCACCCTCCGCCAACTCGAACAGGACGGCATGGTGGCGTCGGCCTGGGACACCGCGGGGAGCGGCCCGGCACGACGGCGGTACGCGATCACCCCTGAAGGCGTTGATTTCCTCCACGCCTGGGCCGACGAGGTACGCCGCGTGCGCAACCGGCTCGACTACTTCCTGGAAGCACACGCTGGGGCCTTCCCACAACACGACCCTGAGGAAAGGAGGTGACACGCATGCATCACGGAGGACATGGCGGACAACACTGTTGTGGCGGCCACGCACGGCCGCACAGGTGCACCTGCGGGTGCAGCTGTGGCTGTACGTGCTCCTGTCACGCTCCGGTCCACCCCTGCACGTGCGGGCACCACGGTGCGCATCATAGCGCGCACGGATGCGGGTGCTGCACCACAGCGAGCGCCCACCACGGAGGCGGATGCACGTGCGGCGATCACGGTACCCACAGCTGGCGCAGGTTCACGAGCAGCAGCGAACACGTCGAGGAGCTTCAGCACTACCTCAGCGAACTCAAGGCGGAGATTAAAGCCGTGGAGGAGAAGATCGCCTCTATGGGCTCTGGCTCCTGCAGTTAGCCCATGCTAAAGGCTGAGCCCACCGGTGCGGCGGAGCCCGACTGCCGCACCGGTTCTCGCCTGCTTGGCCCGACCCCACTTCCCCTGTACCATCCCCGCAAGCATCGACAGGGGGTGTCATGATCCAGGGAACAGCTTGGAAGTACGGTGACAGTGTCAACACCGACGTGATCTTCCCCGGCCGGTACACCTATGCCCGGATGGAACCCGAGGAGATGGCCAAGCACGCCATGGAGGACCTCGACGGAAGCTTCGCCACCACGGTCAAGACGGGTGACGTCATCGTGGCCGGCCGGAACTTCGGCTGCGGGTCCTCGCGCGAGCAGGCGGTAACCTGCCTCAAGGCAGCCGGGGTCGGGGCCGTTGTGGCCAAATCCTTTGCCCGCATCTACTTCCGCAACGCGATCAACTCTGGGCTCCTGGCTCTGGAGATCCCCCAGGCCGTGGACGCGATCCAGCAGGGCGACCCCGTGGGCATCGACCTCAAGAACGGCGCCCTCGTGCACAACGACATCGAGTACCGGTTCCCGCCGCTGCCACCGGCGGTGCGGGAGATCCTGGACGACGGGGGACTGATCCCCCACCTGAAGAACAAACTCGGCAAGGAGGCGTGAATGGGCAAGTTCCGAATCGCGTATCTTCCCGGCGACGGGGTGGGGCATGAGGTCCTGGAGGCTGCTCGAACGGTGCTCGACGCCGTCGGGTTCGAGGCCGAATACGTACCGGCGGACGTCGGCTGGGCGTTCTGGTGCAAGGAGGGGAACCCGCTCCCCGAAAGAACGGTGGAGGTGTTGAAGAACACCGATGCGTGCCTGTTCGGCGCCATCACGTCAAAACCCAAGGACGAGGCCGCCCAGGAACTGTGCGCTGAGCTTCAAGGCAAGGGCTACAGTTACGCCAGCCCCATCGTCGGGCTGCGGCAGCTGTTCGACCTCTACGCCAACGTCCGGCCGTGCAAGGCCTTCCGCGGAAACCCGCTCAACCTGCGCGATGACATCGACCTCGTGGTGTTCCGGGAGAACACCGAGGGCCTGTACGCCGGCGTGGAATTCCACCCCGTACCCGACGAAGTGCGCGGCGCGCTGTCGGCCCACGCCCCCAAGATGAAGCGGTTCGCCGAAGTACCGGGCGACGAACTCGCCGTCTCCTGCCGTGTGTTCACCTGGGAGGGGTGCAAGCGCATCGTCCGCTCAGCGTTCGAATACGCCAAGGAGCACGGCTATCCATCGGTCACCGTGGTGGAGAAGCCCAACGTCATCCGCGAGACGAGCGGGATGATGATCCGCGCCGCCCGAGAAGTGGCCAAGAGCTTCCCCGGCATCGAACTCTGGGAGACGAACATCGACGCCATGTGCATGTGGCTCGTCAAGAACCCCCAAGACTACGGCGTGCTGGCCTCGTCGAACATGTTCGGGGACATCATCTCCGACCTCTCGGCACAGATCGTCGGTGGCCTGGGATTCGCCGCAGCGGGGAACATCGGCAAGAACTACGCCGTGTTCGAGCCCACCCACGGCTCGGCACCCAAGTACGTCGGGCAGCGAAAGGTCAACCCCGTGGCCGCCATCCTGGCCGGGAAGATGATGCTCGACTGGCTCGGGGAGAAGGACATGGCCAGCCGGATCGAGAAGGCCGTGGCCCAGGTGATCGCCGAGGGAAAGGTGCGCACCTACGACATGGGCGGTTCGGCCTCCACCGACGAGATGGCCGAGGCGGTCGCCAACGCCACGCAGTAGGGGCGGGGCTTCGTCCCCGCCCATAGCGGCGGGCTCGTAGGGGCGGGGCTTCGTCCCCGCCGGAAAGGGGAAACGATGGGAAGAACGGTCATCGAGAAGGTGTTGGCAGCGCACACCGAGGAGCACGTGGAGGCGGGGAAAGAAGTGTGGATCGGCATCGACGTCCGCTCGGCCCGCGACTTCGCCGGGGCCAGCGTGGTGAAGAACTTCCGCAGCGCGTTCCCCGGTGAACGCGTGGACGACCCATCGCGAACCTACTTCACCTTCGACTGCAATGCCCCCGCCAACACCATCCGCTATGCGGAAAACCAGCAGAAGTGCCGCGTGTTCGCCGAAGAACAAGGGATCCGTGTGTACGACGTGGACAGCGGTATCGGCTCCCACGTACTCATGGAGGAAGGGCTCGCCATCCCCGCAGCCACGGTGGTGGGCACGGACTCCCACCTCAACATCCTCGGCGCGGTAGGGGCATTTGGCCAAGGGATGGGCGACGTGGACATCGCCTACGTGTTCCGCACCGGCCGCACGTGGTTCGAAGTACCGCAGACCCTGCGCGTGGAGGTCACGGGTACACCCGGTCCGCACGCAACGGCCAAGGACATCACGCTGGCGCTCGTCGGGGCGTTGGGATCGCGGGGCGCCCTGGGGATGGCGATGGAGATCGTGGGCCCGGCCATCGATGCCCTGGACCTTGCCGGAAGGATCACCTTGGCCTCGATGGCGACGGAAATGGGGGCCATCACGGCCTTCCTCCCGCCCTCCGAGGAAATCCTGGCGTTCTCCCGCGCCGCAGCGAAGCGCGACGACCTCACCTACCCGTACGCCGATCCCGACGCGACCTATGCCCGCACCGTGACCGTCGACATCACCAACCTCCGCCCCAAGATCGCCGCCCCCCCGCGCCCGGACAACGTGAGCGACGTAGCCGAACTCGACGGGCAACCGCTCAACACTGTGTTCCTGGGCTCGTGCACGAACGGCCGCTACGAGGACATCCTCGCCGCGGCGAAGATCGTCCAAGGAGAGCGAATCGCGCCGGGTATCACCATGAGGGTCTCTCCGGCAACCCGAGGCGTGTGGGGCCGGCTCCTGCGTGAGGGATGGCTGGAAGTCCTCCACGACGCGGGCGCCATCGTCTCCCACCCTGCCTGCGCCGGCTGCGCCGAGGGCCAGATCGGGATGACCGGCGATGGCGAGGTACAGGTCTCTACCGGGAACCGCAACTTCGCCGGAAAGCAAGGCAAGGGCCCGACGTACCTTTGCTCCCCGGCCACGGCGGCAGCTTCAGCCCTGCGGGGGAAGATCACCTCGCCCGAGGAGCTGTGACGGACGACTTCGACAGGCGCCTTGTACGTCCGCCTAACGGAGGCCCCTCTTGTGGTATCGGAACAAGTCAAGCCTGATCGAGCGGTTGGCTTCGGAGCGAAGCGGAACAAGGCGGGTAAGGAGCTCCTCAACCTCAAGTTCGGGACTGCATAGGCTCTGATTGGCATTACGTGGAGGAAAGGAGCGAACATGAAGACAACTGAGCTTACGGGAAGTCCGGTGTTGATCACCGATGCCAATGGGCAGCTGGTTGACGACATCGACACGGACCAGATCTATCACAACGCGCATTTGGCCGTCACCGAACTCGAGGAGATGGCCCAGTACGCGTTCGGAAACCTCGACGGGTGGCACGACTTCCCCCGGAAAGCCAAGGACGGGGACATCCTGTTCGTGGGGGAGAACTTCGGTGCCGGCTCGTCCCGTCAGCACGCCGTGGACTGCTTCAAGGCACTGGGTGTAGCCGCCATCGTTGGCCGTAGCTTCGGCGCCATCTACCGCCGGAACGCGATCAACTCAGGGCTTCCCCTCCTCGTGCTCCCTGACGGCCCCCCCAAGACGCTCGAGGGGACTCGGGAGATCACGCTGAACCTGGAGACCGGGGAGATCACAGGACCCAACGGCCTCCTCGCCCACGCCCAGCCCATGAGCAAGGTGGCACTCGACATCTACCACGCCGACGGCCTGCTGTAGCAGAACCGGGGTCAGGACGTGCGGGTCAAGAACCGGGGTCAGGTCGTGCACGCTCACATCTTCGATGCGGACGTGCACGACCTGACCC
>PUMC01000116.1 GCA_003552425.1 Candidatus Acetothermia bacterium
AGAGGTTTCCTACACAGGATAATGCAAGTGACCGGTTGCTCACAACAGGTCGTAGACCCTCAGCTTCGGATGCGCCCTGAATCGTTGGAGGAACCGCGTTTATCTTCGTACATCCGCGCATCGGCCAGGCGCAGTGCAGCGTCCAACGGCTCGTGGGGGTGCGCCGTGGCCGTGCCGAAGGCCATGCTCAACGGCTCGTCGGGATGCTGCGTGTTGTGGGTGGCAAGGCCTTCCCGGATCCGCGCCACCACACGCACTGCCGCCCCCTCGTCCGTCTCCGGAAGCACCACCCCGAACTCGTCGCCACCGATCCGCGCTACCACGTCCTCCCCCCGTACCCCGGCCCGCAGTACCCGGTAGGCACGCCGAAGAACCTCGTCGCCCGCAGCATGACCGAGGCTATCGTTCACCCGCTTGAGGCCGTTGACGTCCGCCATCAGCACCGTCACCGGGAACCGGCGGCCCTGCGAAAGCCGTGCCAGCTCCTCGTCGAAGTACGCCCTGTTGTGCGCACCCGTCAAGGCGTCGTGCGTGCTCAGGTAGTGGAGCTTCTCCTCGGCACGCTTTCGATCGGTGATGTCCCGGTTCACCGAAAGCACCAACGAGCGCCCCGCAAGCTCGATCGGGCTCAGTGCACAACTCGTCCAGTAATGTGTCCCGTCCTTCCGACGCTTCTCCTCCTCGAAGAACACCGTCTCCCCACGCTTGAGCGCGCCGATGATCGTCGCGTAGGACACAGGGGGCTCTTGAAACGCCAGTCTGCTCATCATGTTGACCTCTAGAAGCTCCTCCATCGTGTACCCGGTCTGCGTGACAGCTGCGGGGTTTGCTTCGAGGATCGTGCCGTCGAACGCCACGATGAACACGGCGTCGGCCAGGCGCTCGAACAGCGTCCTGAACCGCGCCTCGCTCTCACGCAGTGCCTCCTCGGCACGACGCTGCTCGGTCACATCGATGAGCATCCCCACGATCCTGTCCTCGGAGCGGGTGGCGTTGACAGACAAGCGACGGGGTGCTCCTTGCTTGGTGACAACGTCCACCTCGTAGCCGAGCACTTGACCCTCCTCAACAAGCCTCCGTAGAAGCTCCTGGCGCTGATCCGGATTGCTGTACAGGGGCTCCGCCCCCGCAGCGGCGAGTTCTTCGCCGGAGGCATAGCCGAGCATCTGCCACGCGGCACGGTTCGCGTACAGGAACCGCCCGTCCACGGTGGTGATGTACACACCGAGAAGCGCTTTGTCGACTAAAGACCGGTACAACTCCCGCGCAGCACGGAGTTCGTCTCTGTCAAGATACCCCTCCCAGGACCCAACCATGCTACAGTCAAGCTTAACACCAGCGCCTGTGTCTCCCAAGGCAGCGCTCGCTTCCGCCACAGACGATCCAACAACGTAGAATGGTCCCAAACGGAACGACCAGCTCCCTCGATCCCTTGTACCATGAACAGGTACGACGCGAGGAGATCTGCCGGTCGGCGGAGGGGTGCTATGGAGATGGACGAACGGAATGTCCGACACTGTTGGGAGGGGAACGCAGAGGCGTGGACGCAGCTGGCCCGCGCCGGATACGACGTCTACCGCGACCGGTTGAACACGCCAGGGTTCCTGGAACTCCTGCCCGATGTACAGGCGCTTGACGGTCTGGACATCGGCTGTGGCGAGGGGCACAACACAAGGCTTCTTGCCCGGCGTGGCGCACGGATGACCGGGTTGGACATTGCCCCCACGTTCATCCGGCATGCCCGCGACGCAGAAGAACGCCAACCGCTGGGCATCGCGTACGTTGAGGGAAGCGCGCTTGCCCTGCCCTTCACCAACAGCATCTTTGGGTTTGCCGTGGCCATCATGAGCCTGATGGACATGCCGCAAGTGCAACGCGCCCTCTCCGAGGCGCACCGGGTGCTCGTGCCAGGGGGATTCTTCCAGTTCTCAATCCTCCACCCGTGTTTCGACACACCACACCGGAAGAACCTTCGGGACCGTAACGGTCTGACCTATGCCTACGAGATCGGAGGCTACTTCGAGGAGCTCAGGGGCGATCCCACCGAATGGACCTTCGGCGCGGCCCCTCCTGAGGCGAAGGCTCGGTTCCCGAGGTTCAGGGTGCCCCGCTTCACAAGGACACTCAGCACTTGGCTCAACCTCTGTTTGGATACGGGCTTTGTGATCGAACGATTCGCAGAACCCTGTCCCAGCGCCGAGGCTGCACAGGCGGACCCGTCGATTCAGGATGCACAGGTCGTTCCCTACTTCCTTCACGTACGCGTGCGAAGACCTGCCCGCTGACGCGCCGCCGGCGCCCATCCGTAAGTGTTGGCGCCCAGAGGGCAGCGCCGGTTCTCAACTTGCGATGACACAGGAGACTGGTGTACAACCGACTATGATGGCGGTAGCACGATGAAGCGCCTTACACGCCTGCTCCGTGATACGTTCCTCTCCGGGTTGCTCGTCATCCTGCCCGCAGGGTTGACCGCGTATATCCTCTGGCTTCTGGTGCGTCTTGTGGGGGGCCTGGTGGGTCCGGAGGTCGGCCTTTCGCGCCTCCTGACGAGGGCTTTCGGCCGCTATATCCCCGGAACCGAGATCCTGGTGACGGTTGCCCTGGTCCTCCTGGTGGGGGCCATTACACGGTACTGGCTGGGAAGCAAACTCCTGAACCTGTTCGAGCGTACGCTCTTGGCGCTCCCCGTGCTGAGCAAGATCTACTGGGCCACCCGACAGCTCTCGCACGCGATGTTCAGACGCGAGGTATTGCCAGAAGGACAGAAGAGGCGACTCGTCCTTGTAGAGTTCCCTAAGGAGGGATCCTACGTTATCGGTATCCTGACAAGCGACCAGCTGCCGAGGTTGGATGACGCGCTGGGGCGACCAACTGTTGCGGTGTACATACCCACTGCACCCAGCCCAATAACGGGGTACGTGCTCTTCGTCCCCAAGGACAAGATCGTGCCGCTCAACCTGACCATGGACGAGGGGCTGAGTCTGGTACTCTCCGGAGGGGTGGTCGTACCCCAGCATCTAAAGGAGGCGCCGTCCGCTCGAGAGGCGCCCCCCCCTCAAGACTGAGCGCTCGGGCTCTCAGGGTCCCACTGTGGAAGAAAGGATCGCACCCGGTTCTGCCGTCCACCCATGGTGCGGGACTCGCGTTCAAGGTGGACCAAGCGAAGCTTGGCCAGGGATCCCAGCCGCACGGCAGCACCTTGGATGGACACGTTCAGTTCATCGGCGAGTTCCTGGCTCGTGACAGCCTGTCGCTCAAGTACGAGAAACAGTGCCCCCATAAGGTACGGAGGAAGGTGCCCAAGGACACGCGGACTCCCGTCGATCAGGGAAAGCAAGGCCAGTCTTCTTCGCGCGAGCCGAGCGTCCAGGTCTTCCACGGACTCCGGGTACGAAGCCTGCGCGACAAGGTAGCGACCGGGAAGGGGATCCGCGACGAGCCACGCCACCGCCTCCACGAGCGTCTCGTCGGCAAAC